>NZ_LT594621.1:2500531-2800531 GCF_900091655.1 Culturomica massiliensis | reverse complement strand
CAGCTCAATGTTTACCCATCTGTTGTCTTCTCCCGGATGTTTTATGTAAAGGTGGTTTGGAGCTTGTGCCAGATAGGCCTCGGAGCCGATTTCATCGGCAAGAATTTTATAGAATATGGGCAAAGACCGGCATTGTCCCGTATGGGTTTGCATGAGTTTTGTAATGAATATTTTAGTATAGTCTTCCCGGCCGGTAAAATCTTCAAAATCGTAGGTGTAGGGTTTGTTCCCGTTCATCCAATTTGGTTTTGTGAAAAACTCAAACAGGGCATAGTTTCCGGCTGTCCGGTATTGGCCGATACCTTTTTGACGGATAAATCTTTTTAAGTTATCTGCATGTTTTGTTATTTCGGTACAAAATTTTTGGTAATCCGGTTTTCCGTTTAAATAGGCCCATTCCAGGAGAAATACGGCTCTTTTGAAACTGACAGGTGATTTTTCTTCAATCATTCCCAATATCTCATTGTAACTGATTTTATATAATGAATCCTGTGAAACAGGAATCGTATCGGCCTTTGGCATTTTTCCGTAACCGATTGTGTTTTGTTTTTTGCTGTTTTTGCAGGATATCATAAAACAGGAGAGGTTTATGATCAGAATCAGAAACAGGTATCGATGTAAAGATTTCATAGGTATTGTTTTTAAGGTTTTGTTGTTTTCTTTTAAAGGTAGCGGCGATTTTTTTATTATACAAAATAAAAACCTTATCACTGCTATTGTAATACGTTGATAATCAATCGCTGTTTTTATAAAAACCTTATCATCGTAAAATCACTCTGTTTTTGCCCTGAATAAGAAACGGAAAGACGGGGATAAACGGAAAGATTGTAAATACGGACGGTAAGAACAAGCGTTGTTTTTTCGGTGTATATTCGTGGGCGGGAGCAGAAAGGCGAGTAATTGGTTTATTTCAGTAAATTACGGGATGTCCGGGGAATGTGAACGCCGGAATTGTGAGGTAAACCGAAAGGCAGAAAGCCGTTATCAGGTAAGTAAGGTGGTTCTTTGGGTTATTGATGCCGAATCCGGAAAATGGATGTATCAATTGGAGTTCTATATAAAGCGGGAATGTTTACCGGAAATCTAGGTAAGTGCTGTTTTTGGAAAATAGCACTTTAGCCCCGTCCCCGTGATTAAAGAATCGGGAGGGGGTCGGGGATTGACGGGGAGCTTGATGCTATTCTATGTGTAGGTATTCAATGGGTTGTTGTCGGGTTTTGTCCAGAGGAAACGATTGGTAGCGAACTGTGTTGAAATCGATATTTTTCAGGTCGATGCAGCGGATGGTTGAGTTGTAGGCTGTTTTGTAATATATTTTACGGTTGGTGAGATCGATGGCGGAGGTCCATTGGGTGGCACTTGGGAGGTCGGGGGATTCGCCAACGGGATGTTCTATACCGATAGGGATGTCGAAATTATTGAGGATGTGGAAGCATTGGAGGACAGTTTCAAAGTCGGTAGGCTGCTGGGGGGCTGTTGCTTTATAAAAACTGATCCGGACGAAACGGGAAGGCGGGGTCACATCTCCGGGCAATCCTAAAAATCCTGATCCAGCCCCTAAAGCAGTCAGAGTGAGGTTGCTTAAAGTGTGTGGGGCAACACCTCCCGGAAAAAGGTTTATGTAATTGTTCAGGTTGGTGAGGTGCCATTCGAATCCGGGGGAGTTTGTTAATACTCCTACAGGGTTATCGTAAAAATGAGGAATGCCGTCTACAATTTCCAGTACCGCCTGTTTGCCGGTTGAATCGCCTATGCGCCAGTGGACGGTGGAAGTGGAGCCGGGCTCGTCTATGCCGATAATCCGGATGGAGTGAAGGGCTGTTTTAACTTCGTCGACAGAAGAGAATTGTGCAAGCATCCAGGTTACCAGTTGCAGGTCGTTTACAGTACGGAGGTTCTCTGTCGGGTCGTAGGCTGAGTAGCTTCCGTAGCGGGGAAAATAGAAAAGGCCCGCAGAAAGCCCTGCTTCATTGAGCCCTTCTGCAATGAATTCTTTTTGTATGATGGCCAGGCCGGCTACGCCGTATTTCGTTTGGAAGGTTGCTCCGTTGAGTCCTGTCGGGGTATAGGTTTTTATTTGTCTGCCTCTGGGGATAATGACGTATTCGCTGGGTAGGTAGCTTTCTCCCCACTCGATGGTGCGGGCCTGGATATAAGCCCCGTCTTTGGCTCGCAGGGAAAGCCCGGTGCAGGCCTGTAGTGAAAAATGAATGCTCAGTAAGAAAGTGAGCAGGCTGAGGGTTAGGTATCTCATAAATGATCGGTTTAAAGTTAGGTGAAATCTGCGACGGTTGGGTTGTGGATGGTCAGGCCGCCGTCTGCTATGAGGGTTTGACCTGTGAGGTATTTTGCATCTTCTGAGGCTAAAAAGGCCACAACAGAGGCGATGTCTTGTGGTTGGCCAAGGTAAGGAAGGGCGTTGTGTCGGGCAAATATTTTCCGGGTTTCTTCCGGGAGATTGCTTAGTGCTGCGGGGGTCAGTACCAGACCGGGGGCAACGGCATTACAGCGGATGTTGTGTTTTCCCATTTGGGTGGCCGTGTAGCGGGTTAAGTTGATGATCCCTGCTTTGGCAGCTCCGTAGTAAGTGCCTCTGAAATCTCCGGTGATCCCTCCGATAGAGGCTATATTCACGATATTTCCTCCTTTTTGCCGGATCATTGCCGGGATGACGAGCTGGCTTAAATAGATTGCACAACGTAGATTGATATGGAAAGCCTGATCAAAATAACTGATGTCCAGGTTTTCGATATTTTTATCTTTTTGCAGATCAGTGCCTCCGACATTGTTGACCAGAACGTCTATCCTTTGGTATTTTTCAAGTGTCAGTTCGGTCAGTGTCCGGCAGCTTTCGAGATTTTCGGCAGAGAAATAAACCGGGTAAACTTCGTTTTTTTCTGTTTTTAAGTCCTGTGCCAGAAGTGCTGTTTTTTCTTTTGCAAAATCTGCCATTACAACTGTTCCGCCTTCAGACACGATGCGCCGTGTGGTAGCTTCTCCTATTCCGGAAGCTGCCCCGGTGACGATCACAACTTTATCTTTAAATCTGTTCATTTCAATCTCTTGTTTTCTTTTATAACGATTGTGAGGGAAAATGGTTGGCAGGGTGTGTTGTGATTATTTTTAAAGCCCTCTGGAACTGCTTTCCGTGCTATAAAAGCCTGTTGTATTGTGTTATTTAGTTCTATGTATGTGGAAAATTGAAACCAGAACGCCGAAGGATAAATGAATCAAAATCTCATTCATAAACTGAATAGCACTTTACCCCCGTCCCCGGGTGCTTATTGAATCCTGGATTATGGATGTATTTAATTCAAGTCCTTTCTTCCAGTCTGATTCTGTGCTATCAAAAAAAATGGGGGTAATTTTTAATGATTTTAGTTCTTTTGTGTTAGTTGGAGATATTTTGATAATATTAAAACTTCTTTGACGGTCGTTTGTTGGCGCATATCCGCCGGTTGTATTGGTACAAATAGAAGTTATATGACGTATTTCTGAGTATCCTTGATAATTTAAACAAGAAAAAGATAAATTGAAAAAATTGGAAAAATGTGAATGTCCGGTAAGTATCAAATTGCATTTGTATTTTGTAAGTAAGTTAATAATCAATCCTGCATTAATTAATCCTTCATTGGTATCTAAATTGTTGAGGGAAAAATTAGGAAAAATATTATGATGAAAAATAGCTATTCTTAATTCATTAGGCAGTGGTTCTGCTTTTGCCCAATTGCTATTCTCAATATATTGTATGACATCATGGCTTATCATCCCAATACCTTTGTTGTGAGGATCTAAAAATACTGAATTTAGTCCCAATATTTTTATTTTACCTTGATTGAATTCTTGAGTAAAACAAAATGAATCCAAAGTAGACTGGTTAAAATTTAATTTAGTGTAGCCCACTAATTGATGAATAAAGTTTAAAGAATTATCAAATACTTTTTTATAAAATTCCTCAAGATATTTACCTGGAATCTGAGAGGTTTCTCCTTTTGAAAAATTGTTCCAATATGCATCATGATTGCCAGGTACTATTAAAAGTTTATCAAAATCATTTGTAGTATTCTTGACTATTTCCCTAAGAATTTCAGCGCAACCTGATAAATCTTTTTCTGGCATTTTACTCGCATAATCACCTGAAAATACGATAAAATCTATTGGGGATGAATTATTTTCTTTTTTTAGGAAATTTATAAGAGTGGAAAATAATTTTTTTTGTTGATTAGCTTGTATCTCGTTTAAGGTAGAATCATAATGAAAATCGCTTAAATGCAAAATTGTCAGAGGTTTGAATTGTGATATTGTGACAATATCTTTGATAAAATCCTCATCTCCTTTACTTGCTTTATCGTAAATGCCTATTAAATTGTTTTTGTATTGTTTTTTGATGGTTCTAAGATCATTTTCATATGGTTTTCTTTGGCTGGTATATATAACAAATGGAACACCTTTAAGAGAAAGACTTTCAATTAAATCTGTGTATCTCTGTTCGTCTGGATCAGTAATGTTTTTAAATTGTAGATCAATTATTATCAAGTCATAATGTTTGTTGTTATCTGTATTATTATTGCTTTTATCATTACTCCTGATAATGGCAGATAAACCTATTCCAATATTAGATATTGTTTTTATTTTTATATCTGGGTTTCCTCTTTCCAGTTCATTTTTAATTATGTTTAGAGATTTATATGATGCAGATGTTGAAACCCAATCGTCATCAATCCATAAAATATTGAATTCATTCATATCTCCAGTCGATTATAGTATTAATATTTAGTTTTTCGATAATTTTATTATGAATTGCATAAAGATCATTCTCTGTTTTTGTTTGGTTACAGATATCCACAAAGAACCATTTTGCATTTAAAGAGTTTACGATTTCGATTATAAAATCTGCAAATGCCAAAGCATTAATTTTTGTATTTCCTATCTTATTTTGAAAGACATACCAAGTCCAGATCCCATCAAGTAAAATTGCACAATTGGGACAAAATTCGTATATCTGTTTTTTTATATTATGAATATCTTCTTCCAAGTTGAAAGATAACTCTATTGTGGTCCACTTTTGGCTTCTCCTTTTTCTGTGTGATATAATTGTATTGGTATAAATTTTAAATTGTGGTAGAGTTGCAATATAAAATAGTTTATTAAAGTTTTCCATCTTTTGCTCTACGAAAACTGATTTTCCACAATTTCGTGGTCCAATGTGAAATTCAATATTCATTATTATTATATAGAGTTTGTTAAAGGAATTGTTAACGTTTTCTTTTCATCATCACCTTCGAGTAGCCATGGAGCTTTTTGGGTGTAAATATCTAAGAATTGTTTTAGATTTTTTAAACCGTTTCCACCATTAGTTGGATCCTTAAGACTTTTCACTTTTTTATTTGTATTAAGAGAGTTGATTACTTCTTTAAAATTGTAAAACTCTCTTGTATTGTCACTATATATTAAATATGTTTTATTATGGTTTTGAGTACAACTTATTTTAATATCAATAGGGGCAATTTGATTTCGTTTACCAACTTCTTTCGAATTTTCGATTAAATTCCTTATTAATTGAACTGTTAAAGTGGAATGAAACTTTGCTATAATTGTTTTTCCCCGAGTGAAGGTAACATTAATATGTTTAGGAATGGTCCCTCTGATTAAAGTAATATAATTATTAATTATCTCATTGAGATCCGTGATTTCGGCTGGTTGATTTAATTTTTCAAAATTGATATTTAAACTTTCATCAATGATGAGATTAATGTTTTTAATTTCTGATTTAGCATCATTTAAATTTTCAATTAAATCGGCTGTAGGTATAAAATTATGGATATTCCCGTTTTTAGAAAAATTTTTAACAAATAGTTCAATGTTGTTAATTGATCTTTCAATATTGTTTGTTGCATTGCTGAGATCATGCATTATAATTTGTTTTTGTTCCAATACAATTTCATTAAAAAAAGACATTCGTAATGATTGTATTCTACTGATACTATCCATATAATTGTTCAAGACATTAATTAGTTTGGCGTAATCTAGTAATAACGAGGATTTTATGTTCTTTATTTCTTGAGTGGTTAAAGCGACAAATTCTTTCGCAAAAGGAGATTTTTTCCCCTTTTGAATATAAGAATCAATATGTTCTTTATCTGTATTTAATGCTTCTGTGAGAAAGGAAATATATTCATAAAGTTTTTGATAATATTTTAATGCTTCATCCCAATTACTTAATTTAACATGGGATTCTGCTAGTTCCTGTAGTATATTTGAATATATTTTATTGATGATGGTTTTTTTATTTTCGGAAAATAATGATAAACCTTTTTGCAAAGAATTTATTGCATTTAATGTTTTAGTTTCTTCTGTTTCACCTTTACTCCAATAAGACTTTTCAAGATAGGCTAAAGCCATATGTTTTTTATCTTTATAAATTTGCGCTTCTTCAATACAATTATTAAGTATGAATTCAGCATCATCGTCTTTTAATCTATTTATTTTATATTTTAACCACTTATTTTTAGAGTAATCTATATTTTTATCAACTTTACGTAATAAAGATATAAAAATGATTTTTCGAATATATTCTGCTTTAGGGTTTTGATTTAGTCCGCTAAGGAGTTCCTCATAATTTTCTAAATTTTTTTTTAATTTTCTAATTTTTTTATTATTGATAGAATCAATAATGTCCAATTCTAATGATCTGAATGAAATTCTTTGATAACTTAGAGGATGGATTGATTTCTTTGAATTTAATAAATTATTGTATATTTCTATACTTTGTTTTGGATTAATTTTTCTAATTTCCTTAGCATAGGTGTCTAAACATATTTGGACCCAACGCTGCTTGAGGTCTGGAGGATCCGACAGTCGTGAGAAACTGATTTGACTATATTCAATGCATAGTCCATCACGTTGTAAATAATCAGAATCTAATTTAGATTGCAGTGCAAATGTATATGAAGTTTTTGCTAATTTTTGAGAGATTCTTAAAACTTCTCGAAAACATTTATTAGCTTCTTCAAATTTGCTTTGTCCTTTTAGATATTTTACTAAGCCTTTGTAGTAATTGAACCTGTCTTCGTTATTTTTTATTTTTTGTATTTTTACGTCAAATAATTCAAAAAGTCCATAGAAACCATAATAATTAATGGCATTAAGGGCCTGAGTAATTTGGTTTATGTTTAGTTTATGACCAATAAGATAACTACCAATAATTATTACAAGCCAATCTAAAGGAATCACTTCGGTATTTTCTGACATACCATAGGTGGATAAATTTAATCTTTCTTTTAATATATTAGGTTTAGGAATTTCTATTTTTGACCAATCAATATCTTTTCTCAGAGAAGTTTGAAATTCATTAATTTCTATTGTCAATTTGTTACTGTGCTGAAAATCGATAAGTTTCTCTTTGATTACAGCAAGTAAATGATTAAATTCATTCATAATACGAAATATTGTGATTATGATAAATTAAAATCCTTTTGGCTAATTTGTTTGCTATGATGTAACATCCATATTTCTCTTGTTTTGTACAGAAGTAATGCATATAATTTATCTTCATTTAATTGTTCTTCAGGTATTGGAAGATGATGATTTTCATATAATTTATATGTTTCTAAAGATTTTATGGGATTTTGCTTATCAGAAAATATTATACAATTATTATCTATAGTGTAAATGTTAGATAAATGATTAAATCTGCAATTAATTAAATTTGGAGAAAACATGGGTTTACTAATATGAGTTTTTCCATTGCCTATAAGTAATTGAGGGGTACAATTGTTATTGTGATAGTTAATAATCCATAATTTAGAGTGATTATATAAAAGTAATAGATTGAGTCTGAAACTAGATATGTGAGGTGTAATATTTTGAGAATCAATATAAAATGATTTTATGCCAACTATTTTTTCGGGTAACTTTATTTTTTGAATTTCAGTGTATTTCTTTTTTATTTCTTTATATTCTAATATATGTAATGTGTTGGTTTGGCTATCATAAAGTGCTAATGTTGGTATGTCTAAGTTTTTGATGACACAAAATGAATCTGGTGAGTATTTTTGTTTTGTCAAATCATTTAATTTATTACTAATGACAAAATTCTTTTTAGAGCTTCTATAATTGCCAATATATATATCTTTTGATTCCTTTAAAAAAAAGTATATAATAGATTCATATTCATTTATAGTAAATATACCTAATTCTGCATTTTCAATGTTTAAACTTTTATGAGGTAACTTGATCTCTTGGACATCTATTTTCTCTCCAAAGCCATTGATTGTTAGGTAAATGTTAAGAAAATAGTATTCGTTTTTTGCTTTAGCTAAAGCAAATAAGTGTCTTTTCGTACTTACTATTTGCAAAATAGAATATTCTAATTTATATTCTTCGTATGTATCATTTCGAAATTTTTCTTTAGCAATCTCTACAAATGATTTTACAGAATTGGCTTTATTTTTAGATGCGTCAGGGAAATATTGTGAATAGATTGTGTTTGATATATTATTTTTTAAAAAATATACACGTTCGTTATAAAGTACATAAGATAGTGTTGATATTTTCTCTGTAATTGCTAATTCTGAAATAGGAACCCAATAATTATTAATTGAATCCTCTTCAGATTTTTGAATTTGAAAACTATTTGATGAATATGCCAAAGGCCAATATCGATAATTTCCAATGAAATCTTTGTTATTCATGAAAAATATATTTAAAAATGAATTTTTATGTACAATTATATAAAATAATTTGTATAAATAAAAAAATGTAGTAATAAAATTTATTGATTACATTTTATTTATTTAATAGATAAAATCATATTTGAATTTAGATAAGAATTGCATATAGTTACTTAAAGGATGTTGATTCAGAAATTATAGATTGTTGAAAACACATGTAACATAAGGAGGGAGTATATTTGTGTTATTAGATGAAAATGTATGTGGATACGGAATTATTGAAAGTTCCGGTTTTCTTGTGCCTGTTATTTCTGTATTGTCAGATCAGGTAACAATTGTTTATTCCAAATCCCATTCGATACCGTAGCTTGTATTTTCTTCGAATTTGTTATCCATTTCTGATATTAGTGTATTTTTATTATGATGTTTTATTAACCTCGGAAGCAAAATGATGTTTTTAATAATGTGTTTTGTTTTTTATCCATTGGGTGTAGGGCGGCTTTTATTTGTTGTTAAATCCGGTTTCTTTGTTTTAAGCTTAAAGTTTGGTTTGTTGTAATTTATGATATTCAGTAGGGGAGCGGGGGGTAGTTTTTGTGGCTTATTTATTATTTTTGTGAATCGGAATGTTTCTATTTGAGAAGATTATGGACGGATTTGTTGATTTTTTATCGGAAAATGCGGTTTGGCTTGTACCTGTTACGGTTGCCGTTATCAGTGGTATATTCGGGGTTGTAAAATTCCGGATGGGCAAAAGGAGGACGGTCAGCCAGAAAGCAAAGACGGGAGACCGGAGTCATATTATTCAAATCGGAGGCGATTATCATGCAGACAAAACAAGAAGCTAAGGCCGGAGAAAACGCTACAATTATTCAGGTAAACGGGGATTTTAACCAGGGGCTGACCGGCGAGGATGTCCGTCGGATTTCATCGGAGGTAATAAGGCGGGAACTGGATATACTGGCCAGCGAGGCCCGTCAATTGTTTGAGGAGAGGGTGGAGCAGTTGGCCGGGCGGCTTATTGAGTCCGTGTCGAAAAAGGATCGTTTATTGTTCAGGAGGTTTAACGAGCCTGCTATACAGTTGGCGTTGCACGCTATTTATTGTGAGTATGGGAAAAGTGGCGATGAAACATTGGGAGAGGGGCTTATAGAACTCATGCTTGAAAGGTTGGGAACGACGGAAGGAAACCGGCGGCAATTGAGTCTGGATGAGGCGTTGGTGTTATTGCCGAAATTAACGAAGCCGCAGGTTGATTTTCTGGCTTTTTTTTGTTTTGCAAAAGCTCATAAAAATCTGCCTGCCGATCTGATGGTTAAAGTGATCGATGCGATGGCCGGTGTTATTCCGTCTGTCTCGGGTTTGGATTATAGGGACATGTCCTATCTCCTTTCGGTTGGATGCCTCCACCCCGTTCCCCGTTTCAGGCGGACGATCCCGATAGGAGAAGAGTTGACATATAGCTATAACAGGCTGTATCCGAATGGGATCAGTGCCGGGGTTTTGGATCAATATACGGGAGGTTTTCCCCGTGATCAGGTAAATTTGATGTTCCGGTTTGATGAAACCGTCGGTTTATATTATTTTGTTAAGGGTAGCTATCAGGAGTTGGTGGATGCGGCCCTTGTTCCGGAACGTATTGCAGGGTCAAAGCAAATTCAGGATTTGTACCATCGCTTTACGAAACAGCGGGAAGATGTCGAACGGTATTACATTCAGAGGAATCCCTTGTGGGGAGATATTTTTGAAATGTGGAAAAGATGTTGCCTGTCCCAATATGATCTTTCTTTACCGGCAGATGATATCGCCGGCCCTGCTTTAATGCGGATGCTGAAAGCTGCTCTCTGACTCCGGGAAAATCGCAATGATGGATTTTATGGGTGTGAACGGCAGTGATGGCCCGGTAATATCCGGGCAAAGAAAGGATAAGGGGATGCTGGATGAAGGGGACGGGAGACACGGCGGGATGTTCCCGTCCGCCGTGTTAGTCTGCAGTTAGTTTCCGGTAGCGTACCCGCTTGGGTTCGACATTTCCGGATAATTTGCGTTTGTGTTCTTCGTATTCGGAGTACGAGCCTTCGTAAAAGACGACATCCGAGTCTCCCTCGAATGAAAGGATATGGGTGCATATACGGTCCAGAAACCAACGGTCGTGTGAGACGACGACGGCACATCCGGCGAAGTTTTCCAATCCTTCTTCCAGTGCCCGGAGGGTGTTTACGTCGATATCGTTTGTGGGTTCGTCGAGCAGCAATACATTCGCTTCTGCTTTCAGGGTGAGTGCCAGGTGGAGGCGGTTTCTTTCTCCGCCGGATAGTACGCCACACGGCTTTTCCTGATCGGCTCCGGCGAAATTGAATTTAGAAAGGTAAGCACGCGCATTGATTTCCTTGCCTCCGACACGGATAAGTTCCTGTCCGCCGGAAATAACCTGGTAAACGGTTTTTTTCGGATCAATGTCTTTGTGGGTCTGGTCGGCATAGCCGATTCTGACTGTTTCACCTACTTCAAACGTGCCCTTGTCGATGGTTTCCATGCCCATGATCATTTTGAACAGGGTGGTTTTTCCGGCTCCGTTCGGACCGATCACACCTACGATGCCGTTGGGCGGAAGTATGAAATTCAGGTCGTCGAACAACAGTTTGGTGCCGAATGCTTTTGCAACGTGTTGCGCTTCGATCACCTTGTTTCCTAACCGGGGGCCGTTGGGAATAAAAATTTCCAGTTTGGCTTCACGCTCTTTCTGGTCTTCGTTCAGCAACGTTTCGTACGAGTTTAACCGGGCCTTACCCTTGGCTTGCCGGGCTTTGGGTGCCATGTTTATCCATTCCAGTTCGCGTTCCAGTGTTTTACGGCGTTTGCTGGCTTGCTTTTCTTCCTGGGCCATCCGTTTGGTTTTTTGATCCAGCCAGGAGGAGTAATTGCCTTTCCAGGGAATTCCTTCGCCCCGGTCGAGTTCCAGTATCCACCCGGCAACATGATCCAGGAAATACCGGTCGTGCGTGATGCAGATCACCGTGCCTGCGTATTGTTGCAAATGTTGTTCCAGCCAGTCGATGGATTCCGCATCCAGATGGTTGGTCGGTTCGTCGAGCAGCAATACATCCGGTTGCCGGAGTAACAGGCGGCATAGGGCTACCCGGCGCCGCTCTCCTCCGGAAAGGGTATCTACAAGCTGATCTTCGGGCGGACAGCGCAGTGCATCCATGGCACGTTCCAGCCGGCTGTCCAGGTTCCATCCGTCGGCAGCATCGATCTTGTCCTGCAATTCTGCCTGCCGGCTGATGAGGGCATCCATTTTTTCCGGATTATCGAGTACATCCGGGTCGCCGAATTTCTCATTTACTTCTTCAAATTCTTTCAGTGTGTCGACGATGTCTTGTACGCCTTCCTGTACGATTTCCTTGACCGTTTTGCCGGAAGCCAGTTGCGGATCCTGTTCCAGATATCCAACAGAATAACCCGGAGAGAAAACGACTTCTCCCAGGTAATCTTTTTCGATGCCGGCAATGATTTTCAACAGGGTTGATTTACCGGAACCGTTCAATCCGATAATACCGATTTTAGCTCCGTAGAAAAAAGAAAGGTATATGTTCTTTAATACTTGTTTTTGAGGAGGGAATGTTTTGCTGACTCCCACCATGGAAAAGATGATTTTTTTATCGTCTGCCATAATTGATGTATTTTTTATGATTGGTTGACTGCCTTGTCCGGAAGTGCAGGTATGCAAAGATATAATATTTCCGGTGATATTGAGCATTCGCCGGGTTCTGCGTGAAGATACCGGTCGGTTTCCCGGGGCTGGAATTTCTTTTTTTTGTTTTGGTTCCGGTTTTTTTGAAGAATTGCCGGGTGATTGTAACCCTATTGTTTTTTTGCCCGTTTTATTTGAATAAATACAAAGAATATGAAGAATGGAGTGATGATGCAATATTTCGAATGGAATATGCCGAATAACGGGAATTTATGGAAGGAACTGAAGGCGGATGCTGCCCATTTGCATGAAATCGGTGTGACTTCTGTTTGGATACCGCCAGCCTATAAGGGATTGAAGCAGGAAGACGAGGGGTATGGAACGTATGATTTGTACGATTTGGGCGAATTCGACCAGAAGGGAACGGTACGTACGAAGTACGGTACGGTGCAGGAATTGAAAGAGATGATAGCGGAACTTCACCGGTATCAGGTCAGTGTGTATCTGGACGCAGTCATGAACCACAAAGCCGGGGCGGATTATACGGAGAAGTTTCTGGCCCGGGAAGTCAATCCGGAACAGCGGGAGGATGCGGAAAGCGATCCTTACGAGATTGAAGGGTGGACGGGTTTTAATTTCCCGGGACGCGGGGATAAGTATTCGGCTTTCAAATGGCACTGGTATCATTTTTCCGGGGTGGATTGCGACGCATCAACCGGTAAAGAAGGGATATTTCAGGTTGTCGGGGAAGGCAAGGCATGGAACGGAGGAGTGGACGGTGAAAACGGGAATTACGATTTTCTGATGTTCGCCGATCTTGATTTCGATCATCCGGAAGTGGTCGGGGAAATGAAAAACTGGGGTGTTTGGGTATCCCGGGAACTGAATCTGGACGGGATGCGTCTGGATGCCATCAAACATATCAACGACCAGTTTATCAAACATTTTCTGGAAGCGGTAAGGGCAGAACGGGGGGATCGTTTTTATGCCGTGGGTGAATATTGGAAGAATGATAAGGAGTCGCTGGATGAATATCTGGCTCAGGTGGAATACCAGGTCGATTTATTCGATGTACCTCTGCATTACCATATGTTTCAGGCCTCACAAAAGGGACGTGATTTTGATCTGAGTACACTGATCGAAGGTACATTGGTGGCCGATCATCCGGATCTGGCCGTTACTTTTGTGGATAATCATGACTCACAGAAAAACAGTTCACTGGAATCTCAGGTGAAGGATTGGTTTAAGCCGATGGCTTATGGTTTGATATTACTGATGAAAGAGGGGTACCCCTGTATTTTTTACGGGGATTATTACGGGGTGAAAGGCAAGAAATCCCCGCATCGGCTGATTCTTGATATTTTGTTGGATGCCCGCCGTAGATACGCTTTCGGAGAACAACATAATTATTTTGATCATCCGAATACGGTCGGTTTTACACGGACTGGAGACACCGAGCATCCGGGATCCGGTTTGGCTTTGCTCATTTCCAACGGAGAAGACGGGCATAAAACGATGGCTGTCGGCCAACATCATCGGGGCGAGTACTGGTATGAGATCACCGGCAACCGGAAGGAAGAGGTCATGATTGATGAAAAGGGGGAAGGGACATTTCCGGTGTCGGGCGGAAAGCTGGCGGTATGGGTAAAACGGTAATGAATATACAGATAAAAAACAGGGAGTTATGAAGCAGGCAAAAAAGCGGACGGATTGGTGGAAAGAGGTCGTCGTATATCAGATTTATCCCCGGAGTTTTATGGATAGCAACGGGGACGGGATCGGCGATCTCCGGGGAATTATTTCCCGGTTGGGTTATATACGCAGTCTTGGGGTGGATGTTATCTGGCTGAGTCCCATTTATGCTTCTCCGAACGACGATAACGGATATGATATCAGTGATTATCGTGCAATTATGAAGGAGTGCGGGACAATGGAGGATTTTGACGAATTGCTGAGGGAAGTACATAACTGCGGGATGAAGCTGGTGCTTGATCTGGTGGTCAATCATACGAGTGACGAACATCCGTGGTTTGTGGAAGCCCGGAAGTCCCGCGAAAATCCCCATTATGAATATTACCATTGGTGGCCTTTGGAAAAAGGGCGTCCGGCTTATCGTCCCAGTTATTTTGAAGAGAATGCCTGGCGTTATAATCCCCGTACACGTTCCTGGTATTTGCATTATTTTTCCCGGAAGCAGCCTGACCTGAACTGGGAGAATCCCGGGGTTAGGCATGCTATTTACGATATGATGCGTTTCTGGCTGGATAAAGGTATCGACGGTTTCCGGATGGATTCAATTCCGCTGATTGCAAAAGATACGGCATTCCCGCCCATTGATAGGCGGAAGTATCCCGATGTGTTTTCTTATTATGCCCACGGACCGCATTTACACGATTACCTGCATGAAATGTATACGGAAGTGTTGAGCAAATACGATATCATGACTGTCGGGGAAGGTTCGGCATTGGGGTATAGGGATGTTGCCGGCTTTGTCGAACCGGAACGGCAGGAGTTGGATATGCTGTATGGGTTCGGGCCGTCAGAGGTCCGAAATAATACCGTCCCGGATACTCCGGATTCCGGTATACCCTATAGTTTGCTGGCTTTAAAAAAGATGTTCGGGGATTGGGATAAGGCCGTGGGGAACGGTTGGCCTGCGATATATATGGGAAATCACGATCAGCCGCGTATGATTTCCCGTTTCGGGAGCGATTTACCCGAATTCCGGGAGGTGTCGGCCCGGATGCTGATCACTTTTTTACTGACAATGCGGGGAACTCCCTATTGGTATGCCGGGGATGAGATCGGGATGGTGAATGCCGGATTTAATCATATCGGGGACTACAGGGATGTTGCCGTACTGAACCAGTATAAGTCGTTCAGGAAACACCGTAAGGATATGACGGAATTTATGGAACAGCAAAAGCAAATTTCCCGGGATAATGCCCGTACCCCTATGCAATGGGACGATACGCCGAATGCCGGTTTCTCATCTGTAACACCATGGCTGAAGGTCAATGCCGGCTACAGGAAGGTGAATGTTGCGGTGGAGGAAAAAAATCCGGATTCGGTGTTAAATTATTTCCGGAAGATGATTGCTTTCCGGAAAGCAAATCCCGAACTGATTTTTGGTACCTGGAAGCTGGTCGACCGGAAGAACCCCAAGGTGTTCGCCTATATCCGGGACGGAGGAGAACGTAAATTCCTGGTTATATTGAATTTTTCCTGCCGGGAGGCAAGTTGTCGCCCGGGTATCTGTCTGACCGGGGCAGAAGCCCTGCTGGATAATTACAATGACTGTCCTCCCTTGGGCAAAGAGATCCGGCTCCGTCCTTTCGAAGCCTTGGTGCTGATCCTGTAAGTTGCGGTGTCTGTTTATTCGATGTCAGAACGATGTGTTGAATTTATTTGTTTGTAACATAGGGATACAGATATAATGACATTTTATCCGAAAACTGTAAAATGATGTTGAAGATGTTGATTGTTATTATGGGATCATGACAAGCGGATCGGTTTAGTTGTGATTTTGGAAATGAAAAGTTTACTTGTTTTAAATTCAAAAGTTTTGTACTTATATGCTAAACACAACATAAATTTTGTTATTTTCGTTACAGCTTTATGGGTTTTATGAAGATAAGCGGGAATTATGTATAGGTATTGGCATATACTGCGCAAGTACAGGGGCAGCCTGGCGGTTTGTCCTTTGCTGGTGTTGGTTACGGTGTGGTGTGAGACCGTGCAGCCGATGTATATGGCCGAGATTATCGATCAGGGGGTGATGAAACGCGATCTTTCGCTGATTGCGGAGAAGGGTACTTATATGGTGTTGATTTCGTTACTCGGATTGGCTTTCAGTGTGGCGAATGTATGGGTGGCTTCCCGGACCTCGATCGGCTTCGGTACTGATTTGCGGACAGCTTTGTTCGGGAAAATCCAGCAGTTGTCTTTCTTTGATCTGGACCGTTTCGGTACGTCTTCTTTAATTACGCGGCTCACCAATGATATTGCACGGATTCAGCAGGTGGTGCTGATGTCTATGCGGATGATGCTTCGCTCGCCGTTTATGCTGGTGATGGCGGTGTTTTTTGTCATCCGGATCAATGCACAATTGGCGCTTATTCTGGTGGCAGCTATTCCGGTGCTTGGAATCGCCGTTTTTGTGATTCTGAAAAAGGGATTTCCTTATTTCCTGAAGGTACAGCAGAAAATCGATCAACTGAACGGTGTGGTCCGTGAAAATCTGATCAATATCCGGGTGGTAAAATCGTTTGTGCGGGAGGATTTCGAAACCCGGAAGTTTACCCGGAGCAGCGAAGAATTGAAGGATACGGTTGTCCGGGCTTCGGATATTATTGTAACCGTTTTTCCCGTGATGCAATTGGTGATGAATCTGTCAGTGATCGCTATATTGTGGGTTGGGGGATATAAGGTGATGGAGGGAGAGTTGCAGATCGGGGAACTGATTTCATTTGTGAATTATCTGGCGCAGGTGCTGATGTCGCTGATGTTGTTATCGATGTTTATTATGACGACGGCCCGGGCTTCGGCATCGTCCCGGCGGATCAGGGAGGTATTGGATACCACGCCTTCTCTTGCCGATACGCCTGAAGGACTGACAAGCCGGTATAAAATAGAGCAAGGGGATATCAGGTTCGAGCATGTCGGTTTCCGATATGGGGACGGAGAAAATGATGTGTTGAGAGACATCAGTTTTCATATCAGACCTGCGGAGACCATTGCTCTTGTCGGTGCTACCGGATCGGCCAAAAGTTCTATGGTGCAGCTGATCCCCCGTTTGTACGACGTGACTGCCGGGGAGATCCGGATTGACGGGATTCCGGTGAAGGCGTATAACCTGCGTGAGCTACACGCCTGTATCGGGATGGTGTTGCAAAAGAACGAGCTATTTACCGGGACGATATTGGAAAATCTGAGGTGGGGCAAGCCGGATGCTTCCCTGGAAGAAGCGGAAGAGGCCTGCCGTGTGGCACAGGTACATGATTTTATTATGGGGTTGGGTGAAAGATACGATACGCTGTTGGGGCGCGGAGGTATTAATTTGTCCGGCGGACAGAAGCAACGGATTTGTATTGCCCGGGCTTTGTTGCGGAAACCGAAGATATTGATTCTGGACGATAGTACGAGTGCCGTGGATTCGGAGACGGAACTCCGGATACGTGAAAATCTGAACCGGATGTTGAAGGATACGACAGTTTTGATTATTACCCAGCGAATCAATACGATGCAGTCGGCCGACCGGGTGATCGTGCTTGAAGACGGTGAGGTAGAGACGATCGGTACGCCTGAGGAATTGCTGGCCACGTCCAGAGTGTATCAGGAGATTTACAGTTCACAACAAATTCCGGATTAGTTATGGCACACGGAGATCATTTGAAATATCAGGCGAGGCCCAAGGCCGGGAAACGGACTCTGATCCGGTTGGCGGCTTATCTGGTGTGCGACCGGATGTTGCTTGTCGTAATCGGTGTCCTGATTGTAGTTAGCATAGCCGCTAATCTGGGAGGATCTTATTTGCTGCGGCCGATCATCAACGAATATATTCTGCCCGGAGATTTTGCCGGTTTGGTAAGGATGTTGGGGATACTTGTGGTTATATACCTGGTGGGGATTGTTGCGGTGTATGTGGAGTATCGGTTGCTGAATAAGATCGGACAGCAGACGGTGGCCCGGATGCGGGCGGATTTGTTCCGGAAGATGGAGCATTTGCCGGTAGGTTATTTCGATATGCATCAGCATGGCGACCTGATGAGTCGCTTTACGAATGATATGGACCGTATCAGTGATGCCCTGACCGACAGTTTGTCGGATATGCTGTCGAGTGCTTTGACGGTAGTGGGTATTTTTTGTCTGATGTTGGTGATCAGTCCGATACTGACATTGGTTACATTGGTGACTGTACCTTTGATGTTTTTGGGTGCCCGGGGTATTGTCCGGAAGAGCCGGAAATATTTTAAAGCACAGCAGGAGTCGTTGGGGAATGTCAACGGTTATATTGAGGAGATGATCAGCGGGCAGAAGGTAGTTAAGGTATTCGGGCATGAACAGAAGGCGGAGGAAGATTTTGGCGGCCTGAATCAGGATTTGAATACCAAGTCGTTGAAGGCGCAGTTTTATTCGGGGTTGATGATGCCTGTGATGCAGAATCTCGGTACCCTGAATTATGTATTGGTTACCATTGCCGGGGCTTTGCTGGCCATATTCCGGGGTTTTGATGTGGGAGGATTAGCGGCATTCCTCCAATATTCGCGGCAGTTCGGCCGGCCTGTCAATGAGTTGGCAAGTCTTTATAATAGTATTCAAGCAGCATTGGCGGGAGCAGAACGGATTTTTGAGGTAATCGATGAAAAACCGGAAACTCCGGATTTGCCGGAAGCGGTGGAGTTGGAAGGGGTGAAAGGCGAAGTGATGATGAAAGGGGTATGGTTTGGTTACCGTCCGGAAAAGATGATCCTGAAAGGCATTTCTTTCGAGGTTCCGGCTGGGCGGAAGATTGCTCTGGTGGGAGCAACCGGCGCCGGGAAGACGACGATTCTCAATATGTTGCCTCGTTTCTTTGATATCCGGTCGGGAGAAATCCGGATAGATGGGGAGGAAATCCGTACGGTACGGAGAAGGAGTTTACGTAAAGCGATGGCTATTGTTTTGCAGGATACTCATTTGTTTACTGATACGGTGCGTGAGAATATCCGTTTCGGCCGGTTGGAGGCTACGGATGAAGAAGTCGTAGCAGCGGCTAAGTTGACGGCGGCCCATTCGTTTATCAAGCGTTTGCCCCACGGATATGATACTTTACTTGAGAATGACGGTGCCAATTTAAGTCAGGGACAGCGGCAATTGCTGAATATCGCCCGGGCGGCTGTTGCCGATCCTGCTATTTTACTGCTGGATGAAGCAACCAGCAATATCGATACCCGGAGTGAAATATTGATCCAAAAGGGTTTGGACCAGTTGATGCAGGGCCGCACCAGTCTGATTATCGCTCACCGTCTTTCTACTATTCGTAATGCCGATATCATCCTGGTACTTGAACATGGGCAGATTGTCGAACGGGGCACGCACGAGGAACTGCTCCGGATAAAAGGGAAATACTTTACCCTGAATCAAGAACAATTCCGGTGAAAGACTGTGTTTTATGATTTAACGTGTGGTTGTTTAAGTGAGGTGTTTTTTTCGATAAAATGAAAGATTATTATTAAAACGATAGTTTGTCTTTTGTTATTTATGTATATATTTGTATATATTGATTAATAAAAATCAATATTTTTTTTATGAGAACTTATCCTTTTAGGGATAATTACAGCTAATGAAATAATTTTGGGAAAAATAGAACAGATTGGTTAGAGTACCAGAAAAAACGAATAAACGATAACTTAATATTATGGATAATAAAAATAGAAAAGAATTACAGCAATTAATTCTTGAAGGTACCACTCTTTTAAAAGGGAAAAAACTATATGTTGTATGTAATACTAAATCACATGAATTAAAATACGAAAATTTTAATACATTTGATATTAGAACAGAATATTTATCTGATTGTGAATTTGAACAAGTTGATAACATGTTAAATAAATGTATTCCTGTTGAGAAATACTTTTTTGATGAAACTGATTTTATAAGTTTTATATGCAACAATTCTATTGATCTTAAAAATATGATAGTTTATAATAGTGCTCAAAGTGGTACAGGTATAGGGCGTAAATCATTAATACCTGCATTTTGTGCACTTAAAGGGATTACCATAACAGGTTCAAATTCTTATTCTGTAGCATTATGCAGACATAAATATCACGTTATTAAATTATTAGAAATTCATGGACTATGTGTACCCAAAACTTATTTATATGACCATGGGTGGGTTTTAGATAAACCTCAATTAGGTGATATATATATATTAAAACCAATTTATGAATCATCAAGCATTGGGATAGATACTAATAGCGTTATTTGTTTTGATAAAACGACAGTAAAATTAGTTGAGGCAAAACAAAAAGAGATGAAACAACCAATAATTGTACAACAATTTATTAACGGTTATGAAGCGGAAATACCATGTATAATTTCTAAAAATCACAAATTAATTTTAGATCCTGTAGGTATAGCGTTAAATTTATCTGATAAATTAATGGGAGGAAACATTTTGGATTATCATAAGGTGTATTACGATGAATACAAATTCTTTAACATGAGGGACACCCTTGTTGATATAAAAAAAATGGTATCTGATGCAGAGCTTGTTGTTAAAATTTTAGGCTTATCAGGGTTATGTAGAGTCGACTTTCGTATAGACAAATCTGGGTGCTGTTATGTTACAGATGTTTCCACAAATCCTCATTTTGTACATCATAGTTCTGTAAACTATGCTTTTGAACAATTGTCATTATCTCCTGAAGCAATAATGAAAACAATTCTTAGTACAGCTTTAATATAATATTCTTTAGAGTATAATAAGTGACATTCCTTATAAACTGCACATGTTAATTATCTTGTTTAATATTAAGAATGATTAAAGGATTAACAGTTTGTATCAAATGCTATTTTTTATATTTTTATTATGTAAATTTCATATATAAACATCATAAAAAAGCTTGTAAATATATTTAAGCCATGTATATAGAATCGTCTTTTCGATATAAACAGATACAGGATATTATAAATATCACTTTGCAAGACTATTATAGTTTTGTATACAATCCTACAAATAATCCGCTCATAGAAAACTTATCCAAGCGAGATCTTTTATTTAAGATAGAAAGACATGGAGTTGCCAATGGTAAATATCCTATAATAAATGCGTTTTCAATATATAAGGCGACTAAGGATGTAATTATTATTACTGAGAAATTAGTAGAAATGATAGAGAGCATAATATTCAATTCTGAACCAGACAATAATCGTGCAGCATGTATGATAGATACAGCTATTTCATATTGTGCTTTTCATGAAATGGGCCATCTATTACTAGGTCATTGCCAAATACAAAAAGATATGAGAATGTGTGCAATAGAAAATACTAATGAAAATACTGACATTGCAATATATCAAATGCTGGAAGCCGATGCTGATACTTTTGCAGCAAAAAGACTTGGAGAAAAAATGGTAACACTAATATTTGATGATAGATATAAAAGTATATTAGGCTATAAGTCTATCGATATTTTTTATGAAGATATATTAAAAGGCATAAATGCCTTCTTTTACATTTTAATGTATTTAGAACTTTTGGAAGCAAAAGAATCATACATGCTTACTTCTAATGGCGAAATACCTAAAGGACGTAGGCATAATGAGGCGACACATGACCATCCTCCTGCAATAGCTCGTTGCTATTATACAGGAAAAACATTGATAGAACATTTATATTATCAATTTCAAATACCGCCTAAAGAGAAATATTTTATGGAAATATTATATTCTAGTGATTATCTTTTTGGTGGAATTGAATTAACCTCCATGCAAAAAGAAAAAAAGTTTAACCATATAACAGATGGGAGTTTTGATGAGACTTTTAATGCTATGAGACAAGAATGGCTTTTGAATACATGTAAAATATTATCTCAATATTCAAGAATTCCTGTTTTTTAATAATAAAAATTATTATGAGTATACCTTTAATGATTGAATTATTGGGTTCTAAAGATAAAGTTATCTTTACTCTATGTAAAATTGGAATTAAAGATAGTCAAGATGCGCAAGCAATTCTCGATTATTTATGTAAAAATCCCAACCTTCTAGATGAATTTGAAAGTATTGAAATAGAAGAATATGATAATGATGGACAACAGATGGCCCTAACCATGTTTAATTCTTCATTATATATTAATGTTAAAACTATGACAATCGTTATGATAGCATTCTTGCTTGATATAAATTTAACATCTGGTATTGCAGCATTAAGTTTGTCCTTATTAGGAGTTAATAATCAAGCATTAGCTACAATTAGTGATGATGGAGAAAAATGTGTATTAAGAGAAACACTTTTGCGTAAGCCTCGAATTGGAGATGCAAATATATTAAAGAGTTACAAAGGGAAGTGTCAACGGATAAATTCCCAATGTAAATTTAGAAATGGAGAATTATGTAATTGCTCTCAAAATGCAATAATAAATATATATGAGAATCTTACAGAAAAAAGTATATTTAAAAGATCTGAAGACCGTAAACGTTATATTTATCAATGGTAGTAATATTAGTTTGCCATTAAAAATAAATTAATAAGGCTTAAACACATCTTATATCCACGTTATGAGACTGATCTATAAGACTTCAGCCTCATAAGGATTACCTGACTAAAAGTCTTCGCTTCTAATCAACTTTATATGTTTTTAAAGTTTCTATTCTGACCAAAATTGTATATCTGAAAACAGGAAATAGTTCATAATAAGTTTGTAGCGACAATTCGTTTTTCCAAGTTCATTTTCAATAGTAGTTTTGTTTTTTCCAATTCTCATACTTGCCAAAATAATTTGCGCTCTTTCTACCAAACATTTACGGATAGAATCTCTATATAATTCTGGAGAACTATCTTTTAGATCCTCCATTATAGAGATAGCCTTTTGTCTACTTTTTGAGTCTAAATATAATAATGCAGCTTCATTAATCAAAATGTAATACTTATAATATGAATCTGCAATTAGATTATTGAGTTTTTTAGTCTTTTTTAATAAGTTAATAGAGTATAATATATCTTCAAATTGTTCATAATAAATAATAGCAATAGTAAGGTAAGGTATTATTTTTGTAGGATTTTCAGGGATCGTATCTAATATATCTATATATTGCATTAACAACTCCTTGGGGATTAGCATACTAGCACGAAAAAATGCAATTAGGATATTATTCAAGGAATATATTATCATCTTTTTATTATTTGAATAATGAAATACGTCTAAGTGACAGTATAATAATTTCGCAAAAGAATATGCCACATCGTATTCTCCTAAATGTAATAAATTGCCAATATGATTTACAACTGCCATATAATATTCATTAGTTAATGGAGTCTTTTCAAAATAATTTAGGCTCTTTTCGGTTTTTTGAACAGCTAATTCAATAGGATGAAGTGCTGCGTATTTACGATAGATTCTATGCAAATTGTCTTTCGCACTATAGTCGTACTCTATTCTATAAGAGATATTATATATCACTTCCCGTTCAATTTTTTGAGCCGCACTACAATTTCCTGTAATATTAATTATAAATGAAATTAATGTCAATGAGCTTGTTTCATATAATGCTATTGATATTTCCTTGCTTCGATGCTGTACATCTTTCATATATAATAATGCATTATCAAGGTCTTCTTTATTTCTGGAAAGTTTGTAATATGCAAGTCCCGTAAAATAATCTTTTTCAAGCATTAATAAAGGAGAATCTATTTCTGAATAAGCATCTAAAATTGAAACTGCATTCTCAAAATTCTGATTATTGAAAGACAAAAAGAAAGATTCCATTACCTTTATATATTCAGTACGGTGAAACCTATATGCGTATTTGTCTAGTTTGAGTTTCAAATCAGGAGGACATTCAATCCCATTTTTTTTATAATTTAACCAGATAAGAATAAGAAGATCGCAAGATTCGCTTAGCATTTCAGAACTTGATTTTTCTAAAAAAAACAGTCTAACTTCATAATTGGAAGGATAAAGTTCAGAATAAGCATCTGATATTTTTTTATTTATCACACGTTTGTATTTTATTAATTTCTCAAAATATCGTTTGACAAATATATTGGCGAATTTTACTGTATCTCTATCTTTTATAGTGAAATTGTATCTCTCTGATATTTCTAGTGTATCTTCAACAAACGATCTGTCATGGTCTATTACCTTTATTAAAGGTAATAGATCAATTATTTCACCCAATTCTGAAGCAGTAGTCAGAACTCTCAATACGTCCCTTGAATTATCTCCTATTGAACGCAGTTTATTTGTAAGCATCATATTAACCGCATTCTCGAATTTTTGTTGGGTGAATGCTATTATTTCAGAAGACAGATTATTTATAAAATATTCCATTTTATTTAAATTCCCATCACATAATTGAAATATAGCCAACTGAAAATCTTTCTCTATATCGTTCCTTCCAAACATGTGAAATATTTCGGGTATATCACGTTCTTGGGGCTCAATAATTTCAATAATTCTATTAATATCATTATAAAAAACATCATCAAAGTTATCAGACAGAAATATTAATGTTAAATATCTCAACTTTGGGTATTCTTCTATAAATCTAGAATTTTGCAGAAATTTCAACAATTGTTTTGAGTAATCATCAAATAAATGTGGATATTTACATACAAGATATATATTCCCATTTAAAGAGACTAATTTGACTAAAGTATTTATGATTCCTTGACTTTTTTCATCTAACATGAAATCTCTATTTTCTATACTGTCAATAATATATTTAAGAGTTTCTGATTGCGTTAAATCTACAACAAGATTACTTAATAGCGATTTAAAAGAAAAATGTTCAAAATCAGATTTGTAATATTCATTAAGACTTTCATAAAATGGAAAGAAAGGCAAATTAAAAGCATTCTTTTCCATTTGAATAACTGTAGATAACTCAGAGAAAATATCATACAAAAACAATTGTTCAAAATTTAAGTTAATACTTTTTATTGCTAGTAACTTATTTGTTTGAATTTTCTCTTTTATAATGTTTTTATCTTGTCTTTGCCAACTAAATAATATTCCATTTTCACGTGAATTATCCATAATATTAAGTTATCACATATTAAAAGGGGTGTGATTGTTTGATGTTTCGGAGGGACTTTATGTAAATCGTGTATATTTGTGTATAAATTAATATGCCGTGTGTTCTGAAGAGCAAAGGTTTTCATCGGTTGTTCAGGAGGGGGATTGGATGGAGTTGTTTTAAAATCGTTTGCCGGGATGTTGGGGGGATAGGTTTAATTGATAAGCATAGGAAAGATGTGTTTGCGAATTTGTTGTCCGATAAGACGTTTGGTATATAAAGCAGTATGTACCGCAATGGTTATGGCCTTTGGAACGATTGCATTGGCTCAAACGGAAGTCCCGTTTTTTATGGAGATAGATACGGCGTATAATGGTGTATATGTGGGACAGGAGTATAATTTGAAGTACAGATGTACGGTGCGCTTTGACTCTGTGAGTCCGCCTGATTTCGCTAATCTGATTGAAGTTATCAAAGGTCCTGTACCTAACCGGCATTTGTCGACTATTATTGTAAACGGAAAGAAGAAGCAGAGGATGGAGGAGGTTTTTTCTTATCAAGTCCGTTTTTTGAGAGAGGGTGTTATCAGTTTACCTATAGCTTCGGTAAAGGCGGAGGGCAGGGTGTATATTACACCACCATTTCATGTCCGGGTAAAGCCTGCCGAGCAGGATATACAAGGGGTAGTGTGTAGTGTAACTACCCAAAGATCCTATATTGAGGAAGGCGAAACGTTTTTTGTGACACTTACCTGTAACCGGCGTCCGGATAATCTGGCTCCCCTTCTTGAGTTGGGGGACAGCATTTATAAACCCAGCGGGTCCAGTTCGCGTTTTTCCTATACGAAGGGTTCGGGAAAGGATACCTCAGCTTTTGTCAATGCGAAAGAATCTTATGAATTTCATTATAATATCCGATCGGACGGAAGTGGAGTATATACTTTCTCTGCGAAAAACCTGACTTTTGGCGGGATTCCGTATTCTTTGGACAATCAGGTGATAAAGATAGCCGAGACACGCCATTCTTCTCCGGGAGGAAATAATGAGGTGGTCATTGTGCTTGTCATCGGTTGTATGTTGATATTCGGCTTTATGTGGTTGCGTTTCCACCGGGAAGCCGACGAGGAACTGGCTTCATTTGTTCTCCGGGAGGGACGTTTGAATCTGAGTACGGACTGGGCTTTGACACATTACGGATTTCCATTGTTTCTTGTAAGTATTCCGTTCTTTTTTCTACTTAGCAATTTATACAAATATTTTACGGAAGGGCGTCAGGATTTATTTTTTCCTTGGTTTTGGTGCGGATTGTTACCTGCGTTTCTTGCTTTTGCGGTCTATCGTAACCAGCGTTCAAAACTCAATTTCCGGTCTGTGAAAATATCGTTTTCCGATGAAGTGATGTTGGAAGTTGTGGAAGAAACTGCCCGGGAGAACAACTGGACGATTGATCATGCCGGGAGGGATTGTGTTGTGGCCCATACTCATTCGCATTGGCTTAGTGCAACGTGGGGGGAGCAAATTTTCGTCGTATTCGACCGGGGGCAGGTTTGGATTAATAGTGTCAATGACCTGAACAAGCGGAGTACGGCTTTTTCTTTCGGTTATACGAAGAGGAACATGAATAAATTGCAGGAGGCGATAGAACGGAGGGAGAAGCAGGTTGGGAAATGATATAACGATACGGAGGTTAAAAAGTTGTGCGGTCTGTGTTTGCGGAGTTTCCGGTATTTTTTACAAGGATACCTGGCCAATTACATTGGGTGTGTCCGGTGTTATCGGTCTACTCGGGCTTACTCCTGCTTGTATGCTCAGGTAGGTGGATGATTTTGTCTCAGGACTGTTTATAAATGTGATATGGCCTGCTTCGGAAGAGGCATTGTTTTAATAGCGGACGGTTTTGCGGGGAGATCCGCTCCAGGAGCAGCCGAGGCAATAGATAACCGTGGTGTCGAAACCCTCGATGGTTTCGCCGGGGCGGGAAGGAACGATCCGGAAGTCGTCGGTGACGAAAACGAGGCGGCGTTCGCCTTTTTCGTTGAGAAGATAGAAATTCGGTATTTTACATTGCGGGCATAAACGGCGTTTCATAAGTTGTTTGTTTTGATTATCAGTACGGAATGAGTATGGAAAAGTTATGGATAACACAGCGGAGCCTTTATCGCTCCGCTGTGTTTTTTTTAATTATTTGTCTCTTCGGTTTCATCCGGAGTGTCCAATGTCATTCCCGACATGTCGTCGTCGAGGGTGAGTTGGAAGGTGTAGCGGTTTTTACCCTGGTAGTTGTTTAATGAATCGGCGGGAACGGTATCGATTCGGATGTTTTTTTCTGTCAGTCCTTGGTGGAGCAGATAATTTTTAAGTTTGCTATCCCGCATTCCGGCCAAAAATGCTATTTGTTTCTGTAATTTTTCAGCGGGAGTAAGGGAAAGAATTTTCCGGTTGAGTTCCGCCGTTTTCACTTCTTCGGGTACGAAGGAGGTGATATATGCCAGGAATGCCGGGTCTTTGACATCAATTTCAATGATACGGGCATAGTCGATGGCCTGGAGGGTAGTGTCGCTGACTTCCGGATGGGAATGCAGGTAATAAGCTTTCCGGGCCTGAAAAGCGGCCAGGGTTTGCCGGCCTTGTTCCGGATTATAGTATTGGCGGAGTTGCAGTGTCATGTCGGGTTTGGCTTTGATAACGGTAGCCAGTTGGTTGATGCGGTCGAATTGTTCCGGTGTAAAATCAGCCTGATAGACTTCGAAGGGTATGTCTTTGAATCCGTCACCGCTTAATCCTAAAGAATTGGCGATAAAGCTGAACGGAGAAACCGCTACTTTTACCAACAGGTTGGTGAGGGTACGGATGATAATTTTTTTATAGGAAAATGAAGGAGATTTAATGTTTCCTTTAACGGGAAGGTCCATTTTTATTTTGTCGTTAACATCTTTGATGATGTAGAGGGCTGTGCGTAAAGGGATATTAAATTCGGCCTTGATGTCTTTGCGTTTTTTATCGACTTCGCAGCGATAGATGTCGAGGTTGTTCCGGGCATCGAGGTAGTTGTTCCGGATATCGTTGATGCTTGAAAATGCCAGTACGCCTTTGTTTAGCGGGTAACCGAAATATTGCAGGCTGTATGGTGTAAATTGTTTGAGGTCGAGGTTTTTAATCTGAAGGTTGATGTCCTGGTTGGAAGGATCGTTGAGTTGTCCGTCCCAAGTGAGATTGACGGTACCGCCATTGTCGAGGGTACTTTTTACATCTATCCGGTTCTTGTCTGTCAAAGTCAGGTTCGAGGCATGTATGCCGATATTAGCGAGCGTAAACCGGAAGGGTTGGTGCAGGGTGTGATCGTTGAATGTAAAGGTTGCGTTATCAATAGCAAACCGGCTGACAAAAAAGTCAGGTGATTGTGTTTCCGGAGCGGGGGACGTTTTTTCTGTATTTTCTACGGAAGGCAGTGTGTCCTTGCCGGTCTCTGTTTTCAGCAATTGGGAGAGGGTGTTGGTTTGCGGGTAAAGGTCGAAGCAGGAGTTGAAATCTTTGAGGGAAACGGTGTTAAACCTGAATTGCTGTTTTTCGGGGTTAAGGGCGGCGATATCGATAAAAAGTTCTCCGGCAGAGAGCAGATTTTTTTTATCATTGTCGGCCAGCCTGAATTGTCTCAGGGCGGTGTTACCGGTTATCGTGATGTCTGAAGCGTGTGCCGTATTGCCTTCTATGGTGAAGTCGGCGGATAGTAGGCCGTCTACTTCTCCGACGTTCATGGATTGTTGCAGGTAGGGCAGTACGTTTCCGATGGCAAAGTCGTTCAGTTGCAGGTGAAGGTTGTAGTTACCGGCTTCCAGGTTGTATTGCATGCTTGTGGTGAGTGAGCCGCCTTCGTTGAAGTTGAGGTTCAGTCCGATGTCCGTGTTTTGTCCGCTGAAGTAAATACCCGGAATATGCAGTTGCAGATCATTCATGTCCCATTCCGAGCCGACAATCAGGTCGCGGTAAGCCAATTGTCCGCCTACGATGGCGATATTGTTGATGGCGATGGCCATCGGATCGTCGTCAGCTGTGGTGTCGGTGGTTGCAGGCACGACGGTATCCAGCGGTAAGGTTGCGGTATCGGCAGGAGTTTGTAACAGGTCGCTGAAGTTAAAGTCGTTGCCTTTTTGCCATATTTGTATGTCCGGGTTTACCAGGCGGATACGATTGATGCGCAGCTCATTGGCCAATAGCCGGAAGAGGGATACTTTTACCGCCAGGGTATCGAATTTGACGAAACGCTCTCTGTCGTTGGTATCGAGGAGTTCGAATCCCGTGATGCGGCTGTATCCTGTGAAAATATTGGCATATAGGCCGTCTATATTAATTTGGCGGCCTATCATTTCTTTGCTGTGTTTTATGATGTAATTTTTGGCTACCGGAGGGGCGATAATGGTAGCAAGGATAAGGAGTACCAGGATTGCCGACAATGTAACAACAATGGGTTTCAATATTTTCATGTCTGATGTTTTTATGGCTTGTCTTTATAGATATTTTATGCAAAATTAGGTTTTCTTTTGGGTATTCCCAAGATGCACGGGGGAAAAGTAGAGTTGTCGTGCATATCCTTGTTTCGGGATATCGGAATAATATAGCCGCGTCGGTTCAGTTGTGCGTATAGCTATTTTTCTTTGTCCCGGCGATCAGGAATTGGCTGATTTGTCGTTATATTTGTAGAAATAACGAAATACGGAAATCTTTCCGATCCTGGAATATAAATGATTATGCAAATATCCTTGTATTTTTTATTCGGTTTATTGTTTTCTTTACCGGTGATCGCCCAATCTACGGACCGGGAGGTCCGTTTGAAAGAGTTGGACCGGATTGTTGCTTTTCCGGAGAAGTATGAACAGCAAAAGGAAGAGCGGATTGCGGTGTTGAAGGCGGAACGGGCCCGTACTGTGACGGAGGCAGATCGGTTTGAAGCCGATGCGAAGTTGGTGGAGGAATATAAGGTGTATATTGCAGATTCGGCTTTGCATTATGTACAGGAGCAGTTGTATCTTGCACAGAAGCTGGGAGACCGCAGGTTGGCGGATAAAGCCCGGATGATGCTGGCAGAGGTACGGATTATTACCGGTATGTACCGGGAAGCGCAGGATTTGCTGTCTGTTGCCGGCAGCCCCGGATTGTCTGAGGATTTGAAGGGATATTACTACCATTTGTACAATACTTTGTACGGCGCAATGCGGGATTATGCTATCGGTAAAGATTTACAGCAGGAGTACGAACGGTTGGCAAATCTGTACCGGGATTCTTTGTTGATGCTTTATCCGGCAGGAAGCGATACCCAGGTGCTGGTGGAGGCGGAACAGCTTATCAGCCGGGGAAGGGCGCAGGAGGCTTTGGCTATTTTGATGCCTTATTATGCTACGCTCGATCCGGATGGACGGGAAATGGGGTATACGGCTTATTCGGTGGCAGATGCGTATCGCAGTTTGGGAGATGAAGGGAAGGAGAAAGAATATCTGACGATATCGGCTTTATCGGATTTGAAGTGTGGGGTGAAGGAGTACATTTCGTTGCGGGAATTGGCAGTGCTGTTATATAAGGAAGGGGATGTTGCGAGAGCTTATGCTTATATGAAGAAGGCTATGGAGGATGCTGCTTTTTGTAATGCGCGGCTGCGCACGATAGAAGTGTCGCAGGTGTTACCGATTGTCAATGAGGCTTACCGTTTGCAGACGGAGAGGCAGAGACGGCAGATGACGGTGTCTTTGTTGAGTATCAGTGTGCTGGCTTTTTTCTTAGTGCTTTTGGCTTTGTATTTGAGGCGGCAGATGAGGCGGTTGGCACAAGCGAAGCGGGAACTGGGAAAGGTGAACGAGCAGTTGAGGTGGCTGAATGAAGAGTTACAGGATGTGAACCGGCAGTTGTCTGATTCGAACAGGCGTTTGCAGGAGACGAACGATAGTCTGGCGGAAGTGAATTATATCAAGGAAGCCTATATCGGCCGTTTTCTGGATCTTTGTTCGATGTATATCGGTAAGCTGGATACTTACCGTCGTTCGCTGAATAAGAAAGCTATGAACGGTCAGACGGAGGAGCTGTTTAAAGAGTTGAGGTCAACACAGTTTGTGGACGATGAGCTGGAGGAGTTTTACGCCAATTTCGATACGGCTTTTCTGCGTCTGTTTCCGGATTTTGTAACGGATTTTAATGCCTTGCTGGCAGATGGGGAAGAAATTGTACTGAAACCGGGTGAGTTACTGAATACGGAGTTGCGGATTTTTGCCCTGATCCGCCTGGGGATAACGGACAGTAATAAGATTGCGCAGTTTCTGCGTTATTCTTTGAAGACGATATATAATTACCGGACGAAGATGCGCAATAAGGCCCGGGGAGTACGGGATGATTTCGAACAGGAGGTGATGCGGATCGGGACGTTTTAAAGGGGGAAAGGAATAGTGGCCTGCAGATCACGTTGATTCCGCAGATTTTTATTGTGGAAATAAGTCGGGTTAAATCCAGGGCTTTTCCGTATTCGATGGGATGTGGTCTTATTTTTTAATGTCTGATTGAATTGTATCGGGGAAAAGTCCGTGTGATTTTTAGAAATATTTACTCCCTTTTTTAATACTTGCATGAAGTTTAATATATTGTTTATCAGTTTGTTGTTTGGGACGTGGATCTCTTTTTCACTCCTTTTTCTAGTGTGCCTATAGTTCGGTAAGGGCGGATGATATATTTTTGTCCGATGGAAAGGGAAGAGGGATAGAAGGGGGGCTGCAAACGTTATAAAGTATAAATAAACCAATTACAATAGATGATGAAAAGATTACAGATTTTGTTTGTATGTCTGCTGGCAACTTTCGGAATGAAGGCGGCAGAGTTGAAATCCCCGAATGGGAATTTAGTTTTGCATGCCGGGGTGAAGGACGGACGTCCGGTATATAGCCTCGATTATAAGCAGCGTCCGGTGGTGAAGGAAAGTTTTTTGGGATTGGAGCTGAAAAATGATAAGGATTTGATGAGCGGTTTTACCATTGCCGATACGGAAGTTTCGACTTTCGATGAAACCTGGCAACCGGTTTGGGGTGAGGTGAAGGATATCCGTAATCATTATAATGAATTGGCATTGACGTTGAAACAAGCCGGGACTGACCGGATGATGGTGATCCGTTTTCGTTTGTACGATGATGGGTTGGGATTTCGTTATGAATTTCCGCAACAGCCGGATTTGAATTATTTTGTAATTAAGGAGGAGCATACTCAGTTTGCTATGGCAGGAGACCATAAGGCATTCTGGATACCCGGCGATTATGATACGCAGGAATATAGTACGGTGACGTCCAGGTTGTCGGAGATCCGGGGTAAGATGAAGGAGGCTATTACTCCCAATGCTTCGCAAACACCGTTTTCCCCGACGGGAGTGCAGACGTCGTTGATGATGAAGAGTGACGACGGATTGTATATCAATATACATGAGGCGGCTTTGGTGGATTATTCTTGTATGCATCTGAATTTAGATGATAAGAATATGGTGTTCGAATCGTGGCTGACACCGGATGCTATCGGGGATAAAGGATATATGCAGGCTCCTTGTCAAACTCCCTGGCGTACGGTGATGGTCAGCGATGATGCGCGTGAGATTCTGGCTTCGAAGCTGATTCTGAATCTGAATGAGCCTTGTGCTTACGAGGATGTATCCTGGATTAAACCGGTGAAATATATCGGAGTGTGGTGGGAGATGATTACCGGTAAAAGTAGCTGGGCTTATGCCGATCTGCCTTCTGTAAAACTGGGAGAAACGGATTATTCTAAGGTACAGCCTAACGGAAAGCACGCGGCTAATACGGCACATGTGAAGAAGTATATCGATTTTGCTGCGGAACACGGATTCGATCAGGTACTGGTGGAAGGCTGGAATGTCGGTTGGGAAGACTGGTTCGGTAAAACGAAGGATTATGTGTTTGATTTTGTTACCCCTTATCCTGATTTTAATGTTAAGGAATTGAATGAGTATGCGGCCTCTAAAGGGGTGAAGCTAATGATGCACCACGAGACATCGGCTTCGGTGCGTAATTATGAGCGCCATATGGATACGGCTTATCAATTTATGGCGGACAACGGTTATAATGCCGTGAAGAGCGGTTATGTGGGAGATATTATCCCCCGAGGTGAATATCATTACGGACAATGGCTGGTAAATCATTATCTGTATGCTGTGAAGAAGGCTGCCGATTATAAGATTATGGTAAATGCCCACGAGGCTGTGCGTCCTACAGGTTTGAGCCGTACTTATCCGAATCTGATCGGTAACGAGTCGGCTCGCGGTACGGAATACGAGGCATTCGGCGGTAGTAATCCCGATCATACGACTATTTTGCCTTTTACCCGCTTGATGGGAGGTCCGATGGATTATACTCCCGGTATTTTTGAAATGCAGGTGAGCAAGGCAAATCCGGATAATCATTCTTTCGTACATTCGACTTTGGCCCGTCAGTTGGCTTTGTATGTGACGATGTACAGTCCGTTACAGATGGCTGCCGATATGATTGAGAATTACGAGCCTTTTATGGATGCATTCCAGTTTATCAAGGATGTAGCTGTCGATTGGGACGACAGTCGTTATCTGGAGGCGGAACCGGGTGATTATATTACAGTGGCCCGTAAGGCAAAGGGGACGAACAATTGGTTTGTGGGTTGTACGGCAGATGAGAACGGGCATGTTTCTAATCTGGATTTCAGTTACCTTGATCCGGATAAGAAGTATATTGCTACGGTTTATGCCGATGCCAAAGATGCACATTACGAGCATAATCCGCAAGCTTATACCATCCGGAAGGGGGTTGTGACGAATAGGTCGAAGCTGACCTTGAAAGCCGCTCCCGGCGGCGGATATGCCATCAGTATTATGGAGGTGACCGATCCGCAGGAGTTGAAAGGGCTGAAGAAGTTATAAAATCCGGTTTTAGAAAAATAATTAAAACAGGCTGTTTTCGGAAGGGAAACAGCCTGTTTTCGTATGGTGAAGAATTTTTCCGGGAATTTATTTTCCGATATCTTCAAGCCATTTTTTCAGTAAGGACGTCCAAGCCGGATAATATTCAAAATCGCTTCGCAATCCCCAACCGTGGCCACCGGTCGGAAAAATATACATAACGGCCGGAATATTATGTTTTTTCAAAGCTTGATAGTAAACAATACTGTTTTGTACGGATACTCCTTTGTCGTCGTCACTGTGTACCAGAAATGTTTTTGGTGTTTCTGCAGTGATTTGCAATTCGTTGGAATAATCCGTTATTTTTTCCGGAGCAGGCGTTTTTCCCAGAAGTGCTTTTTGTGAACCTTTGTGAGTCAGGCTTTCTTGCATGGAAATTACCGGATAAAACAGTATGGTAAAGTCGGGACGGCAACTGAAATGTTCCAGGCTGTCGGTGGCTTTGGTTTTGCCTTGATCGAAGTGAGTAGCTAACGTGGATGCTAAATGTCCTCCTGCAGAAAATCCGGCAATTCCCACTTTATCCGGATTTATTCCCCAGTTTTCAGCCCGGTTTCTTACCCAACGCATTGCTCTTTGTGCATCTGCCAGTGGAATACGGTCGTGCTGTGCCGGCATGCGGTATTGCAATATGATTGCCGTTATTCCTTGTTTGATCAGCCATTGGGCAAACATCCGGCCTTCATATTCCATTGAAAGGAATGAGTAACCTCCTCCGGGACAGATGATAACAGCGATTCCGTTTTGGATCTCTTTTTCCGGATGGTAAACATGCAATTTTGCGGTACTGTTGAATGTGATGTTACCGTTTGATTCTGTAATTTCTTGGTCGGCTAACCCGTTGTTTTCTTCCGGTCCGTCAGGCCAGAGTAGATATACTTCCGGCATTTCCTGTGCTTTAACGGCCAGAAAACATAAGTTCAGCAGGATCATGCAGATAAATAGTTTTATAGATTTCATGGTTGAAGGATGTTTGAGATTTTGTCAAATGTAATTATTTTTTGACAAAACGATCAAAGTTGGAAGTTATAATATTATGGGGCGTGAGGTTGCGGTGAGTGCTTTCAGTTTGTTTTCCGGATTATTTTTTTTCGATTCGTTTGATACCTAGTGTGACGATGGTGTAATTGAGGAGAACGATCCCGATCAGTCCGGCAAGGAAGTAGCGCCAGCCGAAAATGTCCAGGAGGATACCGGTTGCCCAACCGAGCAGGCTCGATCCGAGGTAGTAGGTAAGCAGGTAAATGGAGATGGTGACGGAGCGTTTCGACAGGTCGTAGTCGCTGACGATACGGTTGCAAAGGACGTGGACGACGAAGAAGTTGAAGGTGAATATGGCCAGGCCGATAGCTATTAAGAGGAAGTGAGCGACATAGAGTAAGAGTATGCTTCCGGCAGATATCAGCAGCATGGTTTTTAAGATGCAGAAAGGGGTACGCCGGCGTGTGAGGCGGACGGTGGCTATCGAACCGAACATTCCGAAGATGTACATCAGATAGATGTAGTGGATGCTGTATTCCGGAAGGTTGAACGGCTCTTTAATCAGGTAGAATCCCATGTAATTATAAAGGCTGACGAATACCCCCAGGATCAGTCCTCCGGTGAGGTAGAAGGGTACCAGGGATTTGGAGGTTATCAGTTGCAGGTTGGAGACGACTAAGGTGTGAAGGCTTTCTTTTTTAGGTGTGAAATGTGTGGATTTCGGACTGAAAATTAAAAAGAGCAGCGCAAAAACAGCACATAGCAGTCCGATACTAACGGAGGCTATTCTCCAATCGGATACGGCTCCGATCCAGGAGGAAATGAAGCGGCCTCCCATGCCTCCGAGGGCATTTCCGGCAATGTAGAGTGCCATAATTCTGGCTTTGTTCCGGTCGGATACTTCTTCTCCGATGTAAGCCATGGAAACAGAGGTTGCCCCTGCCAGCAGGAAGCCTTTGGCAGCGCTTAACAGGATCAGCAACCAGAAGACGGGTGAGAAGGAAGCGGCTACGGAAAAAACGGATGAAGCTAGTAATCCGATGCTAATCAGTGTTTTTCGGGGAATACGGTCGGCGATAAACATCGTCGCTATCAGTCCGAATACCATTCCAAGGGTGGAAAAAGAGACTGCCAGGCTACTTTGACTGGCACTTAGTGCGAATTCGCGTGCCAGGTCCGGTAGAAGGGGCTGGAAATAGTATAGCTGTGCAAAGCAAGAGAATCCGGAAAGAAAGACACAGGCTGAAATGATCGTGTCTTTACGATTTTCCTTATTTTCGAAAATAACTGCTTTATTCATTTCAAGTCCGTTGACTTATTTAATGCGTCGTAAACTATTTGTATACAATCACTTAGAATGTTAAGATGTAGGATTGATTTCGAACAATTACTGATAACAGAAAAAGTCATACGAAGGTAGGCAGAAAGGGTGAAAATCGGAAGTAAAACGGTAAATATTCTACCGACGGTTGTGTGTGCTCATACCTATAAATGGTTAGTAATTTATATGGGAACAGGGCTGTTTTTTACCTATTTTGAGTGATTGTTATGTTTTTCGTTTATAAAGATATTTGTGCCGGATTAATAATGGCATAAATTTTAGAATACGTTGAGAGCATTTTTTTTGAAATTTTCCCTCTGTTTTGTTTTTTTATTATCAGCGGTATCGGCATTTTCGCAAGATCAAGCTTTGATTTCGGGTAAGATATTATCTGCGGAAGGGGGTACCGTGGATTTTTCAACTGTTTATCTGAAAGGTAGCAGTTATGGAGGTGTTGCTAACGGAGAGGGAATTTATCACCTGAAAGCTCCTGCAGGTCGCTATACGCTTGTGGTATCTGCTGTCGGTTATAAGACGGAGGAAATACAGGTGTTGTTGGTTGCGGGCGAACGGCATAAGCAAAATGTAACGCTTATCCCGCAGGTGGAAGAACTGGAAGAAGCCGTGGTCGTTTCTAATGGGATAAGTCGTTTGAAGCGTTCGGCATTTAACGCGATAGCACTCGATACGAAGGCTTTGCAAAATTCGACACAGAATTTGAGTGAGGCCCTGGCACAAGCTCCGGGTATGAAAATCCGTGAATCGGGGGGTGTAGGTTCGGATATGCAGTTGATGATGGACGGATTCAGCGGTAAACATGTCAAGGTGTTTATTGACGGTGTCCCGCAGGAAGGCGTCGGGAGCTCGTTCGGTCTGAATAATATTCCGGTCAATTTTGCCGAGCGTATCGAGGTGTATAAGGGTGTCGTTCCCGTCGGTTTCGGAACAGATGCTATCGGCGGAGTGATCAATATTGTTACTAAAAGGAATCAGAAAAGCTGGTTTCTGGATGCCTCTTATTCTTACGGATCGTTTAATACGCATAAGTCATACGTCAATTTCGGACAGACATTCCGGAGCGGCTTTATATATGAAATCAATGCGTTCCAGAATTATTCCGATAACGATTATTATGTGGATACTCCGGTGAAGAATTTCGAGACCGGCGCAATCAATAAGAAAAAGATAGAGCATGTAAAACGCTTCCATGATAATTATCATAACGAGGCTGTTGCCGGAAAGATCGGTGTTGCGGGTAAGATCTGGGCAGATCGTTTGGTGTTCGGATTTACCTGGTCGAATATGTATAAGGATATACAAACGGGGGTACGGCAGGAAATTGTATTCGGCGGGAAATACCGTAAAGGTTATTCTCTGATGCCATCGCTGGAATACCGTAAGCGGGATTTGTTTACTAAAGGGCTGGATGTGGTTTTGACGGCCAATTACAATAAGAATGTAACTCATAATGTCGATACTTCTTCCTATGAGTTTAACTGGCGGGGAGAAATGCGTCCTCTCCGGATGCCCGGGGAACAGTCTTACCAGAATATCCGTTCGGATAATAATAACTGGAACGGGACTTTTACGGTCAATTACCGTCTCGGCAGGTCCCATGTATTTACTTTTAACCATGTGATTAATGATTTCCGGCGGTCGAACCGCTCTTTGCTGGACAATAGTTCGGAGGCAAATGTCATCCCGAAGGAAACCCGTAAGAATATCAGTGGATTTTCTTATCGGCTGATGCCAAAGGAACATTGGAATATTTCTGTTTTCGGTAAATATTACGATCAATTTATTGCGGGTCCGATTGCTACTTCGTCCGCACAGGACAAGTATATACGGACAACAAATTCGATCGGAGCAATGGGTTACGGAGCAGCCGGTACGTACTTTATATTGAAGAGTCTGCAGGGGAAGTTATCTTATGAAAAGGCTTACCGTTTACCTACCAATGAGGAGATGTTCGGGGATGAGGACCTCGAGACCGGAGATATTGCACTGAAACCTGAAAATAGTGATAATGTAAATTTGAATCTGAGTTATAATGAGTTGTTCGGTAAGCATTCTGTGTATGCCGAGGGCGGTTTGATTTATCGCAATACAAAGGATTACATCCAAAGGAATATATCCGGTTTGAGTGGCGGGAAGTACGGAGCTACTTATGTAAATCACGGCAAAGTGCTGACGAAAGGGTATACTGTTTCTTTTCGTTACGGTTTTGCGAACCGGATAAGTGCCGGAGGAAATTTCACGCAGATGGATGTTCGCGACAATGTGAAGACTGTCACCAGCGGGTCGAATCAGGCCAGCCTGACATATAAAGCCCGGATGCCTAATCTGCCTTACCGGTTTGCCAATTCGGACATCACTTTTTATTGGCCTGACCTGTTACGAAAAGGGAATAAGCTGACGGTTACTTACGATAATTTATATATGCATCGTTTTCCGCTTTATTCGGAAGCTGTCGGCAGTGAGTCTAAATTTATCGTACCGACACAATTTTCTCACAATCTGACAATTTCTTACGGTGTACAGGAGGGACGCTACAATTTTTCTTTCGAGTGCCGGAATTTTACGAATGAAAAGTTGTATGACAATTTTAGTTTGCAGAAGGCCGGCAGGGCATTTTACGGCAAGGTGAGGGTGTATCTTTCAGGGGGACGGTGAAAAAGGAAGGGACGAGGAAAGGAAGGTCGGCTTGGTAAGTTGTGGAATGTCCTGTGCTGTTATTTTGAATATGATGTTATAGTTTTAAAAACGATGTTTATATGAAAAAGAATTATTTTAACCGGAGTTTAGCCGTTATTTTGTGTTTGAGTTTAACAATATCCTGCGACGATCATGTATCGGGCGGGGGTGACGGAGGTGATGGCGCATTGTCTGATTTTGTCATTGCTGCTTCTGTCGGGGATGCCAATTATTTGCTGATCAGCGATAAACTCGATGAGGGAAGTGTGTCGGCTAAAAATAACGGTTTGACCACAGAGAGCGGAACTCAATGGATTTTTTATCAGGACAAATATCTGTATCGTCTGGTATATAATCAGGGGAATGCAGGCGTAACTTCTTCGTATGTTCTGAATGAAAAAGGGAAAGCGGAAGAGCGTGACAATACGTATGAGATCAAACGGTTTACATCTTACGGTATTTATAAGAATTATATTATCACTTCTTCCACCGGTAATCTGGGTGAGAATATGTCCGATGGAAACGGTTTTCTGCCGAAGGGTTTTCTGTTGTCTTACCTGGATGTGGTCAATGAAACGTTTGCAACGAATCAAAGTGTCCTCATGGCAGAGAATTATTTGGGAAACGGTGAGTTTGTCACTTTGGCCGGTATTCTGCAAGCCGGTAATAAGATTTATTCTGCGGCGATTCCGATGGGATTGAGTAAGTACGGTGTAAAGGCGAATAACGGCGAGTATGTTAAGTATCCGGAGTTGGTGAAGACCGAATCGGGGGGAAGTGGCAGCGGTGCTTATGAGAAAGGTGAATTACAGTGGACACAGTATCCGGATGAAGCCTGGATTGCCATATATGCCGATGAGAGGTTCGAGAGTCCGAAATTAATCCGGACGGATAAGATCAGTTATGCCTGCGGACGTTACAAATCGCAATATTACCAAACGATTTGGGCAGCCGACAATGGTGATGTATATGTATTTTCACCGTCTTATGCCAAGACGATGACCGCCCAGGTACAAAAAACGGCTTTACCTGCCGGAGTGGTGCGTATTAAAGCCGGAACAGAGGAATTCGATCCGAATTACTACTGTAATCTCGAAGAACAAACCGAGGGTAGGTCGTTTTTACGTTGCTGGCATATTACCGAAGATTATTTTCTGTTGCTGATGTATGACAGGCCTTTGACGGAGAGTGGGTTTACAGCCAATGAACTGGCTATTTACAAAGGAGAGTCCGGAAGGCTTACTTATGTAACAGGTATGCCTGCCAAGGATGTCATTTCCGGGTTCGGTAATACACCGTTTTCTGAAAACGGTATTGCCTATATGCCTGTAACGACAACTGACGGAAATCAGCCGGCCATTTACCGGATTGATCCGAAAACGGCTGTTGCAACAAAAGGACTTACCGTAGAATCGGAGAAGATCAGCGGGGTAGGCAAACTGACTTATTTCCGGAATTGACAATCAAATATGACCGGGGATGAGAAAGTTTTTTGCGAAAATGCATTTATGGTTATCGATACCTTTCGGTATTATCATAACGATTGTCTGCCTGACAGGTGCAATATTGGTATTTGAAACAGAAATCCTGGAGTTATGTTATCCTTCCCGTTATTTTGTCAGAGAAATCAAAGGTGAGCCGCTTTCGCCTGCCTTCCTGATTTATTCGGCACAGCAACAATTACCCGATTCTGTTAAAATAAACGGTATCCGGATTTCTTCTGATCCGAGACGGACCTATCAGTTGGTTTTGCCGGGAAAGAAAGCAGTCTGTTTTATCGATCCTTATACGGCAGAGGTAACCGGGATAGACGACGGACAGGGATTTTTCATGCAAACAATGCGCCTTCACCGCTGGTTGCTCGATTCTTATAAACGGGACGGCAGCTTTTCGCTGGGGAAAGCCGTGGTGGGATATGCAACATTGGTGTTTGTCGTTATTTTGGTGAGCGGACTTGCGGTTTGGTTTCCATGTAACAGGAAGATGCTGAAAAACCGGTTGAAAATAAAAACCAGGGCCGGTTGGCATCGTTTTTTTTATGATTTGCATGTGTCCGGGGGTTTTTATGCGGCATTGTTTTTGCTTGCCCTTGCTTTAACCGGGTTAACCTGGTCGTTCGGCTGGTATCGTGATGCTTTTTATGCAGTGTTCGGAGGCACTACCGGACGGACAGAGGTACATGTCCCGATTTCAGCCGGAGGACGAAGTATGGGACAAGAAGGGAAGATCGGAAGGGGGGTGGAAAAGAAGGACGGGGATAGAAGTTTTTCCGGCCGGGAAAGCCGTGTTGCTGTAAAAGAAACCGGATTATCCGCAGGAAAAAGAAAAGAGTCGCAAAAACCGGATTATATCCGGTGGGCGGAGGTGTTATCCGTTTTGCAAGAGCGGTATTCCTCTTTCAATTCCATTACAATTCAGGACGGTTCGGCAACTGTTGCTACCGCTGATTATGGAAATACGAGAGGAAGCGATCGTTATCTTTTTGATCCGGCAAGCGGACAAATCACAGATGTACAGTTGTATAAGGACCAGCCGAAATCCGGAAAGATAAGGGGATGGATTTATTCCGTACATACCGGTACCTGGGGTGGAATGACAACACGGATTTTGTCTTGTCTGGCTTCATTACTCGGAGCTGTTTTTGCAGTAACCGGTTATTATTTCCGGATAAAAAGGAAGATCAGAAAGATGAAATGAGCCGGTCCGGATTTTACCGGATGTTCCGAAGCGGATAGAGCGGAATGGCAAGGGTGGCCGGCAAGTTGCGGCTGCCCTTGTTTTATACGTTGAATTCCGGGAAGATTGTGTCGTTTCCGGTCCGGAGTTTATTAAGGAATCCATTTGACAATGCCCGTAACCGGATGCTGTTTACGCCAGATTGTGAAGTCTGTATAATTGCGGATGCCGTCACGGATAACGGCCTGGTAATATTCGACACCTATGATTTTTTCCGTGTCCGGGGTTTCGTATTTTAACCGGAGTATGGCTTCCCTGGTTTCGGGAGTGAGGACGGCCGTGATACGTTCTGCCATTTTCTCAAAGTAGCCGTCGTATGCGGAGCCTTTCAGGATGTGGATCATGTCGATCTGCCATAGCTGTTTGTCGGAGTCCCGGTAGTAGGCGTGCCATTCGATGCATTTTTCTTCGGTGTCGAGCAGGTTGCCGTATTGAATTTGGACGATTCCGGGATTTTCAGCCAGGCGTGTCATGGCAGCGAAGCTATCGGATACGGTTAGCGGAGCGGAATAAATGTGAAAGTCTATGTCCCGGTGTTTCATGAGTAAGCCTGTTTTCAACGAACCGACGAGCCGGGGTTCGGCCCCGATCGATTGCCAGATTTCAATGAGTCTGGTATCCCGGATGATGTTGCGGGCTTTTTGTTGGTTTTGTTCGGCAATTTGAAGAATGTTTTCCATGGCAGTGTTTTTAATGGGGGGACAAAGATAGAAAATTTCCGATAGATTGACGATTGGAAGGTGGAGGTGTCTGAAGTGTAGGGATTTTTGATTTACGATTTTAGATTTACGATTTTAGATTGGGGGGGGGATGGAGGATTGATATGTATAGGGAGGTGAAAAGCGCGGTTTGGGGATTTTAAGCTTTAGACCGGCTGTAGGTTTAATTTTAGATTTTAAATTAGCAATATAAGTTGGTGTTTACAATTTTAGATTTACGGCTTTTGGTTGAATATATGGGTAGCCCGGAAAAGAGGCAAGGATGTGAATTGAATGCGGCGTTTGTTAAAGCTGTCAAATTTTCATGAAAAATAGTCAGGAAAGCTGTCACTATGTTACCGGTGGGATATGGCATGTGATTTGTGTAGAATGTTTCCGGGCAGTCCAGCTATTCTGGGGAATAACCGATTTTAGTTTATTGTTTTGCCTCCGGTAAATTTATTCAAAGCAGGAGTGTTGGCTTGAAAAGACTTATTGTTTATAAACCGGCCTAATTCAGTTGGTTTTTAACTAAATTATAATAGGCTCCGCGTAATTTAATCAAATCATCGTGAGTTCCTTGTTCCACAATAGTTCCTTTATCCAAGAAAATAATATTATCGGCATTTTTTACCGTACTTAGCCTATGAGCAATAATAACTACTGTTCTCTTAGATAAAAAGGCAGTTAAATTACCAATGATTGTTTTTTCATTATTCGCATCTAACAAGGAAGTAGCTTCATCAAATAATACGATAGCAGGATTTTTGTAAACAGCACGCGCTATCCAGAGACGTTGTTTTTCTCCTCCGCTGAGATTGAGGCCTATTTCACCAATTTTGGTGTTGAATTTCATCGGTAAATTTTCAATGAAATCGTATAGATTAGCTATTTTTGCCGCATATATAAGCCGCTTGATATCAGGTTCCTCTTCATGTAAAGCTATGTTTTCGGCAATTGAGGCGCTGAAGATATAACCGTCTTGCATTACAATACCACATTGTTCTCTCCATGATTCCCGCCGGATGTCATTTAAATTGTACCGATCGATCCTGATGGCTCCTTGCAACGGTTGGTAAAAACCCAGGATCAATTTTAACATGGTTGTTTTGCCTCCTCCACTGGGACCGACAATAGCGGTAGTTTTTCCCGCCGGGATATCAATACTTACATCTTTGAGTATATATGGATTCGATGTTCCTGGATATTTAAAATATACGTTTTCAAATCGGATACCATCGCTTATCTGATGATTTAGATGTATCATTTTCTCATCATCTTCATCTTTTTTACTATATATATCAAATACCCGTTCATAAGACAATTTAATGTCCTGAATAATTTTAGTGTAGGACATCATATCGCTTATAGGGGCAGAAAGCTGTCCTAAAACAAAACTTATCATCATCATTGTACCCATTGTCATTTGATCCTGGATCACATAATATGCTGATAAGGCTGTCAGTACGATATCCCTTAGACGTCCGATAATTGAAACGCCCTCAGATGAGTAAAAGCTCCAGTATAATATTTTTAGCTTCAGTTTATTCAGTTTGGATTCAATGATATTCCACGCCTTGATCCGGGAATGGTAAGCATTGTTGATCTTGATCTCGGACATTCCCATAATCAACTCATATACAGAATTCCGTCTTTGTGAATCTATTGAGAAGAAAGAATAGTCCAAACTTTTTCTTTTTTTCAGGAACAGCAATGAGTAAACGATAGAAAGGGTACTAAAAAGAATGAATAATAAAAATATCTTACTGTTGTAGATCATCAGGATGACTGAAAAAACGATGAGGTTTGCAAATGAAAAGACAATATCGACAATATTGTCTGTTATAAATCCGTTAATCCTTCCGAGGTCGGACAATCGTTGTATCAAATCCGACCGGAACGTTGTATCAAAAAAATTGATCGGAAGCCTGACAACTTTGTTGAAGTATTTTTGGACAAAGTCAATGTTGATTTTAAAATTTATTTTTGCCGAAAGAAGATTGGTTATTGTGTTTGATAACATAAACCCGATGAAGAAGACGAATTGAGCCAATAACATCAGCCAAACGAAATTTATATCCTTTGCCATAATACCGTCATCTATCGTTTTCTGTAACAGAATCGGCATGGCCCAATTGGTTCCAAGCACGATAAAAGTCAGTAAGATCACCCATATGAATTTTTTCTTATGAATGCTGGCCACCGATTTTATATCAGTAAAAATCTCTTTATTACGGTTCCGGAGATTAATTTCAGGATTGATAGTAAGAAAATCGTCTTTAGGTACCAGGAGTACCCCGAATCCTCTGTTATTATCCATCCATTTTTCAATAAAAGCCTTTTCAGACAATTCCACCCGGCCGTAATCCGGATCTATTATTTTGTAGAAATAATGACCTCGTTTATATTTTATTTTTTCAAGGATAACAAAATGACCTTCTTTAAGATAAAGGATGGCTTGAAGGGGGATTCTTCGGGCTTCTGCCGGGTTTACGCTAAAAGATGAAGCATAGCATCCCAAGCTTTCTCCCATATTGACGATATCCCTGATGGATACGCCGGCCTTCGTTAATTCACAATGCTGTATGATCGTATCTATATTGTACAATTTGCCATAATAAGCACACAGCATTTGTATACAGGTCGGTCCGCATATATTGGATGAGCGTTGGCGGAAAAATGGTATTTTTCTCATTTATTCCTATTTCTTCTTCGCCCAACGGGGTTTCTGTTCTTTACACCTTCCGGAATTGTAGGCTTGGTTGCAGTAATTTTTTTCGTTAAAGCATTTTTTTTCATTCTGACTGCTGTTGCAAGTCGCATTCCCATTATAACATCGGCTGTTGATAGAAGTTCCGGCAGAATAGTTCTCCTGTGGTTTTGACAATAACAGAATATCTTGTCCGTCTTGCATTTGTTCGCTTTCTAAGGAATTTAGAAAGTCTTTTACGATTTTTATTTTATTCATTGTATGTATTGTTTAAATATCTATTGTAAAAATGATTAAATATGATTCGGTCTTTGTCGGATTCAGTGAAAGCTAATCCGCAAAAATTATCGGGATTTTCGACCGAATTTTGTGCACATCCTCCTCCACATAGTGGTAATATACGGCATGATTTACATATCTCTTTGTTCATTTTAGCATGTTTCCGTTTTTCAAGTTTTTGCTGATCCCAGGCTATTGTCCCATCGGATAGTAATATGCCATATCGATTTTCTGCCGAGAAATTCCGTGCGGTACATTTATAGACATCCCCATTGTAATTCACAACTACTGTCCCTTGTTTATCTCCGTAGCATGGGTAATGCATGTCATTCATATGATATGAATCGTTAGTTTGATCGAATTCGCTTTTAAATGACTCTATGATATCTGCGATCAATGTTTTATTTCCCTCATCATGGTCTATATCCTGCCATACCCGGTGAAAACTGATCCTGAGGTATTTTCTGTCTGTTTCCGGAATATCATTTATATCTGCTAATATATTTTTGACGGATAATATATTATGCAATGTATAGTTTATTCTTAGCAGGACGTGTATTTTATGTTTCAATAGTATTTTACTATTGAATATGATTGTATCATATGAGTCACTGTTATTTTTTTCATGCCTGATTTTATTATGCTTTTCCCGGTCTCCGTCGAGAGTGATCTGAAAGCTTTTGGAGTCTTCGATACTGCTCAGATGATTGATTATTTCCTCATTCAGTAAGTATCCATTTGAAGTAAATCCAAGGTGGTAATTCTTTTTTTGATAACAGCATTGTTCCCTGGTATAGTCGATCAGTTCTTTGATGGCAGGATATTGGAGAAGAGGTTCTCCTCCGAAGAATGCCAGATCTATAAATTCGATTTGCTCATTTTCTGTTTGTCGCCTGATCAATCGTTTGATCCGTTCCAGAATATCGGAATTGATTTTTGAATTGACGACATGATTTTCATAACAATACCAGCATTTAAAATTGCAATCCATCGTCGGATTAACAATTATTTTGCATTCATGCTGTGCGTTGTCTATCTTTTCACTCAGGCTTTTCAGTTCTGCGAATTCGTCTCGGTCGGTTGCTATAATTGCATCAGCTTCTACTAATGTACGATAAAATTCTTCCGATGTATTTTTCAATTCTTCGATATCTTTATCCAACAGTGCCCGGAGTTTTTTTCTGAACACTATGAATCGGTCGCTCAACCCATTGTACAATACGTTTAATTTAGCATCGGTTTTTAATATCGAATTATACTTACTGAATTTGTAATCGGTCATTTTTTATCGGTAGAATGTGAGTAATGGCTTAATAGATAGAAATGAAATTCCTGATAAATCTTTCTTTTAATAAAGGGTTTATGCAAAAATATCTACATAAACCCTGAGAATCTCAACTAAATTGAGCCTCCCGTTGCAGGGGTTGGTGTCGGTGTCGGTGCCGGTGTCGGGACATTAACTGTCGTACATTTTTTACCATTAATCGTATAATCACAAACACCATTGGAACACCGCCTGTCATTAATAGAACCAATACAAGCGGTTGTTCCATTAACACATCTGCTTGCGTTAGTTCCTATTGCTCCTGATTGATTTTCATAGGAACCGCTTATGAGCATTGTATCCTGATTTGCTTTCAGTTGCTCGCTTTCCAATGAATTCAGAAAGTCTTCCACAATTTTCAATTTATGGTTCATAATATAAAATATAATATTTTCCCTACTCTTTATGCTTTTCGGGTTCCGCTTTTTCATTTTATCCGATCTAAAATATTACTATCTTTTCGTTCATATATATTTCTTACTTTTTTATTTCCGAATGTATAGGTATAATTTATCGAAACAGACGGATAAAATTGTTTGGTCAGCTTATAGCTATACCCTGATTCCGCATAATTGCTGCTGAGTTGCATTTTATTATTAAACATCGTCTCTGCATTAATTGAAAGCGAACTATTTTTAAATGTCTTTTGTATGCTGGCTTCTATCGAATGATGGGCAGGTATGGTTACTGTATTTCTGGATTTACTCGAAAATTTATATACAACTACTGCTAGCCAACTCTGATCCTTTGACAAGAAAATATTGTTGCTCAGCCGGAAGTTGTAACTCCAATTTTTATTATCTATTCTGATTCCTTTATAACTTCCTTTATCATAAGTATAATTTGCACCGAGGTCACTACTAAGCATCCAACGATTGTTGAAAAAATATTTTTGAATGATAAATGCGAAGTCTATATCATCACAATTGCCGTAATTCGCTTGTGTATGTACGATATTGCCGTCTTTGTCCGGGATGACAAAATCGCTCCAGCAGTCGGTATCGTGCATATAGTCGACAACGAAACTGTAATCATCGAAGAAATTATAGGAAAACATGAAATCAAAATTACGCGAAGCGAGTAAATCCGGATTCCCCTGAGAGTATTCATTGGCTGACAAAAAATATTTGAAAGAGGTCAGGTTGTTAAGTGAGGGGTAAGATACCGACGAGCTTAGATCTAATGAGAACTCATGCTCATCGTTTGGTGTAAATAACAGAGAAACAGACGGAAGAATATGGAAATAGTCTTTAATTATGCGGTTACTCCACCTTGTGTCGATACCGTTTACCCATCGGTATTGTGTTCTTATTCCTAATGAGGTTTCGAACATATCTGACCATACCCGCTCGTAAGTGATATAAAAAGCTCCGGTAAACTCTTTGTGAAGAAACGAATAGCTACCCACAGGCTCAGGTCCGTATTTTGTACCGCTTGTCTGTTCATAAGCTAGTTTGTTGTTCATGTGGTAATAATATAAATTGGCTCCGCTTTTCAATGTGTTGTCGTCATTGAACTTTTTGTGGAGATCGGTTGTCAACCCGCTGTAGTCTACTTTTACGGAAGTATATTGTGTCGCATTGATTTCTTTGCCGGATGGGTCGTTTTGGCGATATTCTCCGGTTATTTCACGGGTATTGGTTTTGTTGTTGTAATGCCCGTAATATAGATTGGTGTTCCATTTACTTCCGTTGTTATCCATTTTCAGGTTATAACTCACGTTTGCGCTTAGGTGCGGTCTGAATGGATTGTCGTTCTTGATCTTTGTCTTAAAAATAGAATCCGGTGTAATGGTTTCTGTCCTGTAATAAACTGTCTTGCTATGGAAGGTATTTTCGTCTTCAGAACCGAAAGCGGATACCTGGAATCCCCATGTCTGCCGGTCGGTAGGCAAGTATTCCAGATTAAAGCTTGCACTTAAGGTCTTTTTGGTAATTTTAATTGGAGAAACGATATCCCAAACTTTATTTTCGGCAGCCAGAATATGTTTATAGTCGTTTTTTAACCGCATTTTGAAATTATTTCCGGAAACACTACCCATAATACGTATTTTTTTTCCTGAATAGTAGATAAATGTTCCGATATTCTGTGTATTATAATAGCTTTGTTTATCGCTCAGACTGACTACTGCTTTCAATCCTTCGTCCATTTCTTTTTTTAACACGACATTGATTATTCCGCCTTTGCTGCCGCCGTATTCTGCTCCTGGAACAGCGATTATTTCGATACGATCGATATTGCGGGCTGGTATAAGGTTAAGCGGCATGGTTGCCGGCCGGCCGTTAATTTGAATGGTTGCCGGCTCATTTCTGTGTAATATCTTGACGGTGCCGTTAGTGGCAGTGTTCAAAATAGGAATAAAACGAAGAAAACCCTGTGCATTGGTTCCTTTGGCAAAGGGCGATACAGATACGTTGTCCATTACGAACTTACCCAGCTCTTTTTTGATTTTCGGCGGTTGCGCGGTCACAATAACGTCGTCCAATTCCATATTCGACGGTTCGAGTTTTACTGTTAACAAGCTGTCCTTCAGTTGACTTATGACTATATCTTTCTGCCAGGTAGCGAATCCCACATACGAAATCCGGATTGTTATGCTGTCGGGACAGTCCAAGGCACGAAACCCTCCTTTCATGTCTGTGATAAGGATGTTGTAATACATGCTGTCTGTAATCACAATCGTAGCTTCCGACAAAGGTTTGTCCGAGAGATCGGTAACACGTCCTATTAAAATCTGCGATTTTACGGATTGCAGCGATAGAGTCAATATAAAAATCAAATATAAATATTTCATTGTTGATTTGTTTTTAATATAACGAATGCGGCCCCTGCGATTCCATATAGAAAACTCTTTTCAGTTTCGCTTAAAACGGAGGTGTGAAGCAGTATGCTTGCTGTTTTCAATGCCGTTTCTTGCTTCCAATAGGCCAGGGCATCTCTAAATACCGTTTCTTGCGTTTTTCTATACATAGCATGGAATATATACATCAGTAATGGATATCCTTTATAAATACCTATTTCCGATACTTTAGCCAAAACAGCTTCCCGGCAAGCCGCCGACTTTCTCAGTGTATTGTAATGGAAATCTTTTGAGGAATTTTCTGTTTTTTCATTTATAGCTATCATAAGGTAGGCCGAGATACATTCGGAAAGATAATCTGTTTTATCACTGTCTGACAGAACTTGAGATACGAGATGCAGAGAATCTGAAATACAAAAATTTTTGTCACGGGCTAAAATCAGAAAATAGGTAATCTCGAATAATGTGAACCGGGGAATCCGATCTTTGTACCGAAAGATATAAGCATTTATATATCTTAACAATATGTCGATAGTATCATTTAAAGTTTTATTGTTTTTTCTTTCCATAAAAGGGAAAGAAATTCCCAACGCACCGCCCGGGATGGCAAAATCCTGTTTTTGGATTTTATCATACAAAACATTACATAACAGCTTATCTGATTCTTTGAATTGTTCATCGATATCAAAAGCATGGAAATGACGGTTCAGATAATTCAGTCCCCAGGCTAAGCCAGATAGCCCCGTTTCGAAATCGAATTGCTCAAGTTTACTATTTTCCAGCAATTCGTCGAGTAATTTTTTTACCTTAGGTAATTCGTCTTTAGCGTATATACTAGCATATTCAGCCATATACATTATTTCTCCTAAGCCACCTACTCCAAAACCAATCGTTGAGGAATTATTTTTAATCAAATAATCATAAACCGATTTCAAAACTTTTCGGATACCGTCTTCCTCGTTTATTTTTATAGAGGGGATATCGGTATTTTCAGAATCGATGTATTTTTGATTGATTTGCTTGAAAAAATCAAAGTTTTTTGTAAAAATAGCTTGATAATAGGACCGTAAATTGACGATATCGTCTTTTACTTTTATAAGTTCTGCATATGCCGTCATGTAGGCTTCGGGATTCAAAGCCATTAATTTTGCGTGAACATATCGTTTATAATCTTCCGGCAATACTGTTTCAGAAATAATCAGTTTATTAAAAAATAAATGCGGCCAATACATGGCATAAGGCGTTTGAGTGCCTGTTCTGAAGATATGCCCGGTAATCGTATTTTTAATCAATATACATCGTCCGCCTTCTAACCAGACTTTCAGACTAAGATAAGCTTCGTCTGCCCCGTAATATTTGAGCATCGATAAGCCTTTCAGGTAATTCCAATAGCGACTGGACATGGCATAAGCCGCTCCTAAAATGCAAGGGATTTCTTCTATATCCTTTTCTTGATATGGAATTTCTTCGGTTATCCATTCCGGCTGTAATATTTTTGAAAAATCGTTCCCATATAAAAATAGTTTAGCACCACATCCGATAAGATTATTTATAGGTTCACCTGATTTATCAATTGCCTTACAAGCAAGACAGTATAATGCTCGATCCTCCTTCTCTAAATAGGAGACAAGGATATCACACCAATTCTCTTTATAAAATCTCATGTGAGCATCGAGAAGAATAAAAAACGGCGTTTTGATTAAAGATACCCCTATTTCTCTGCTTTTGGCAACACCCATTCTCTGTGGGTTAACGATATATTGTGTATTATATATAGTAGCTACTCTTTCGTAATCATACCCATCACTGGAACAATCGTTTATCAATATTATTTCGATATACTCCCTATTTGTTTCCCTTATGCTTTTTACAGTATTTTCAACTTCATCACCTTCATTTAAAAATGGAATTATAACTGTTAGTGGGGAGTACATAGTTAGTGGGGAGTGCATAGGGTTATCATAATTTGTATCGTGATGATATTTAAAAATGAAAATATTTTTCTAAAATTCACATTTTGTATATTAATAATACAAATATATAATTTATATCTTAATATACAAATATCAGATTTTAAATTTAAAATAATAATTAAAATGAAACGAAATCGGATTTATAAGGACAGGCGAAATCAAGGAAATTTAAAGAAGAACGCCATTTGTTATATTAAGCGCATAAGGGATATTCCAGAAAGAGGAGGGATTATTTTTCTTTTTGAAAGCTTTTACAAAGCACGAGATTTGGGAAAAGAAAACATGCGAAAAAAAGAAAATCGCAATAAAAACTCAGTTTATCACGATTTTCTTGCTCAAAAATTTGCAAGAGACTTAGAATTCAGCCTCTTTTCGGTATTTATTTGGTTTCCTCGGCGGGAACTTCTTCGGCAACCGGTATTTGTTGATTTTTTTCCTGTTCTTTTCCTTTCAGATAGGTCGGGAGATCCAGGCCTGCCATGTTAAACAGGTCGTTCAACGGTGGAACGGATTTCATCATGCCGGAAATAAAGTTGGCTGTGGATGTGTTACCATTTCCAGTGTTGTTACCATCCCATACCGTAATTTTATCGATTTTAATGTTTTTAACAGCTTCAACCTGGGTTTTAACCAGTTCGGGCAGTTTGTCGGTGATCAGCAAGAGGATCGCTTTGTCGGGATCGCCGTTTGCCGCCTGTACGATACGGTCGTAACCCGATGCTTGCTTGGTCAGGATTTCAAGTAAACCTCTTGCCTGAGCATCCATCTTAGCATAGATTGCATCGGCTTCACCTTTGGCCAGTCGGCGGATACGTTCTGCTTCTGCTTCTGCATCGATGATGGCTTTTTCTTTTTCAATCTGTGCCGGAACGACGATGTTGGCCGTTTGGGTCGCTTTTTCACGTTCGGCACGGGCTGTTTCGGCTTCTTTTTCTGCAAGGTAGGCTTCTTCCAGGGCTTTTGCCGATTGTACTTTTTCGGCGGCGATGGCTTTACGTGCGGCTTCGGCTTCTCTTTCGCGACGGGTGGCATCGGAATCGGCGATGAGGATTTTGGCATTGTTTTCCCCCTCTACGGCTGAAGCATTGGCTTCTGAAGTACGGACACGGGTGTCGCGTACGGTTTCGGCGATGCGGATGTCTTTGTCCCGGTCGGCTTCGGCTTTACCGATTTCCCCGAATCGGTTTTGTTCGGCTACGCTTTTTTTGGCGTCGTTGATGGCTTTGGCTGCAGCTTCTTTTCCTAAAGCTTCAATGTATCCGGACTCATCGCGGAGGTCGGTGACGTTCACATTGATCAGTTTCAAACCGATTTTACGGAGTTCGGCTTCTACGTTCGCACTGACATTGGCCAGAAATTTGTCCCGGTCGGAATTGATTTCTTCGATGTCCATTGTTGCAATGACCAGACGTAATTGTCCGAATAAGATGTCTTTAGCTAAATCCTGAATATTTTCAAGTCGTTGTCCGAGTAAGCGTTCGGCGGCATTGGTCATGCTTTCGGATTCGGTGGATATACCTACGGTAAAACGACAGGGGACGTCGACACGGATATTTTGTTTACTCAAAGCGTTGGTCAGGTTGCATTCGATGGAAATCGGAGTAAGGTCCAGGAAAGCGTAGCTTTGGAATACAGGCCAGATAAAAGCAGCACCACCGTGTATACAACGGGCAGAGCTGGTTGCTCCGGCTTTGTTTTTTCCTGTTCTTCCGTAAACGACAAGGATTTTATCGGAAGGACACCGTTTGTAACGGGACAGAATAGCGGCGAAGGTGACGAATAGTACGGCGACGATCGCAATGATGGGATAAAGGGTTGTTTCCATTTACTGTAATTTAATGATTGTTTGGATTTAAATTTTTTCGACGAGCAGGGTTTCTGCGTTTAATACTTCTATTACCCGGATCGGGCTTCCCGTAGGGAGTTCTTCTCCATCGGTGAGCGCATCGTATTCCCGGATAGCCCCTTGTATGGATATTTGTATTTTCCCTTCACCGGAACGTTTTGCCGGGATTTTAAGATATACATTGCCCCGGCATCCGAGGGCGTTGTCGATATTGATGTTTCCGGATTGTTCCATGCGGCTCATCAGGTAGAAAATATACATAACGGCTGCAACAAGTAAAAGTCCGACGAGGATAGCTATAAACAACAGGAACCAGGTCGGGGTGATAACTTCGTAAAAGGCAATGGCCGTCCAACTGAATCCGAGGAAGAAGTTGATAAAGTTACGGAATGTAAAGAGCTGGAAAGGGAAATCCCCGTCCGTACCGGTACTGCCGTCAAAGTCGGCACCTGATCCGGCATCCGAATCCATACCTATAAAGGTAAGGACGGTTTGGATGATAAAGATCAGACTCGTTGTGATGCTGATACACCACAGGCTTTTTAAAAATAAGTCAAGAGACATCCACCATTCTTGCATGATATTTAGTATTTAAGGTTAGTTGTATTCAGACGTTTTACAAAGGTGTCATTTTTCCTGAATAATTTACGCTTGTTACAGTTTTTTTTTATTCGTCGAGCCAGTTATCGATGATTTGCCGGCCGTGGCGGGTAATGATGGATTCGGGATGAAATTGCAGTCCGTGAATCGGAAGGCTTGCATGGTAGAAGGACATGATGTGTCCTTCTTCGTCCAGAGAACTGATTTTAAGGCAGGCCGGTAATCCGGCGGGGTCGATGACCCAGGAATGATAGCGACCGATTGGCGTACCGGGGGGTATCTGTCGGAATAAAGGATCACCGGGGTCTGTGATGTTGAGCGGACTGCTATGGCCGTGCCGGGGAGACGTGAGCTGTTGTAAGCGGGCTCCGAAATTTTCGGCAATAGCCTGATGACCAAGGCATATTCCCAATATCGGGTGGGTGTGTTTGCACTGGTCGATGAGTGCCGGCATATCTCCGGCTTCTTCCGGTATGCCCGGTCCGGGAGACAAAAGGATTTTATCGAAACGACGGGGGTGGCAATGGGCAATCCGGTCGTTGGAAATGATTTCGAACCGGCAACGACCGTTTTGCCGGAGGAGTTGGACCAGGTTATATACGAAGGAGTCGTGGTTGTCGATGACTAAAATGTGCTGCATATCGATCGGGATTGCCGGGACAAAAATAGTTTAAAATTGCCGGAAGGAAAATATCTGAAGAAGATAAAAGGCGTTGTTGTTGGAAAATCGGTGCTGATGGCTTTATTTTGTCTTTATGATTCCAGCGATTGAAGTAAAACAGTTGATGAATGAGGCCGGCAAAGCCGGATGTCCTTTTTTGTTCGGAGTAGATTATGAACAAGAAGAAGGCTTTTTCTATCGTATGCCTATTGCACAACAGGAAGTGTTGTGGCAAATCGGAGGGGTGACGAATGCTGCTTATCCGGTTGTTCTTCCGGACCGGGATTTTTCTTTTTCCCGGAAGCCGTTGACTTATGAAGCGTATGAACAAAAGTTCGGGATTATCCGTCAGGGCTTGTTACGGGGGGATTCATTTCTTGCTAATTTGACCGTGAGAACGGAGGTGACGACGGATTTAAGTTTAGCGGATATTTTTCGGTATAGCCGGGCTCGTTACCGGTTGTGGGTGCCGGGGCGGTTTGTGTGTTTTTCTCCGGAAACTTTCGTGCGGATACAGGAAGGGCGGATTGCTTCTTATCCGATGAAGGGAACGATCGATGCATCGATACCGGATGCAGAGCGGGTGATACTGGAAGATTATAAGGAGACGTCGGAGCATTATACGATTGTCGACCTGATACGTAATGATTTGAGTATGGTTGCCACGGATGTACAAGTGGAGCGTTTTCGTTATATAGACCGGCTTGAAACGACGAACGGGGCTATTCTACAGGTGAGTTCGGAGATTGCCGGAAGGTTGCCGGAAGATTATCCGGCGTATTTGGGAGATATTTTGTTCCGTATGCTTCCGGCAGGTTCGATTTCCGGTGCCCCTAAAGAGGCTACGGTAAAAATGATCGGGAAGGCGGAGAAGGAAAAACGCGGATTTTATACGGGTGTGTTCGGTTATTTTGATGGTCGTGATCTGGATTCGGCCGTGTTGATCCGGTTTATCGAAGAGCGGGAGGGGAGGCGTTATTTCCATAGTGGAGGCGGAATCACTGTAAACAGCCGTTGTGAGGATGAATACCGGGAGGTTTTACAAAAGGTATATCTACCGTTTTAGCCGGTTTGAGGATATTATGAGAGAGTCTATGCAATTTATAGAAACAATTAAAATTTCGGAAGGGTATCCTTGTCATTTGGAGTTTCATATCCGGCGGATGCAGGAAACACTGCAATCTATGGGTATGCCTATGCCGGAATTGCAGGCAGGATTGTTTTTACCGCCTGCCGGTTTACGGAATGGAGTGGTGAAGTGTCGGGTTGTGTATGATCCGGCAGGCATATGTGGAGTGGAATTTGCGGCTTATCGTCCCCGGGTTATCCGTGCGCTGAAGGTGGTAGATGATGATGACATCGTGTATCCTTACAAGTCTGCCGATCGTTCGATGCTTATGAAGCTGTACGAGAAACGGGGCGATTGCGATGATGTGCTGATTGTAAAGGACGGATTTCTGACGGATACGAGTTATAGTAATGTGGTGTTGAGCCGTAGAGGTGAATTTTATACGCCGGACACTTATCTGCTGAACGGGACGAAACGCCGTTTCTTATTGCAACAGGGTTTAATCCGGGCATGTCCGGTCCGTGTTGCCGATCTTTATACTTATGACCGTGTTTATCTGATCAACGCTATGCTGGATCTGGAGGATGAGGTGGCTATCCCGGTGGACCGGATTGTCAAATAGGTTTCAATTAATTATCTGAAGGATGCCGGCTTTTATGCCGGAGCTTTTGTTTTTACGCAGGAGGGCGGATTTGTTGCGTTGTGATTCAGGTTGTAGTTTTCTTTTTTGCCGGATGTTATAAAGTTTGTTTTAACTGTTGCCGCAGTTGGAATGATTTTGACAGTCTGTTTTCAGGTTGTTATGAAATGTAATAAAATAGAAATAAAAACGAGACGGTAATGTAATGTTTATGGGTAATCTTTGCGACGAATAAAAAACGTAACGATGTATAAAAAGCAAGATTACTTAAAATTGACTGTTTTACTTTTCTTTTGGGCCGCTCTTTCTTTTCAGGCAGCGGCAGGTGTTCTCCGGGGAACGATTATCGATAAACAAACGAAGGAACCTTTGATTGGGGCTACGGTACAGGTAGTTGGGACTACATTCGGAACTGCCGCCGATCTGGATGGAAAATATGTATTGAATCTGGAAAGCGGGACTTATCGGTTACAGGTGCGGTATATGGGCTATCGGGATGTGGTACGGGAGCAGGTAAGGGTTGGTGCAGATACGGAATTGAATTTTGAAATGGAGGCAGTAGCAGAGGCTTTGGAGGAAGTATCGGTGAAAGCACGTAAAAATATGGAGAACGAACGGATGTTACAGATGGAACGTCGGCAATCGATGGTGGCTATCGAAAATATCGGAGCGAAGGAAATGAGTCTGAAAGGGGCATCGAATGTGGAAGAAGGGGTGAAGAAGATAACCGGGATTTCGATTGCAAGTGCCGGACAATTGATTGTGCGGGGATTGGGGGACCGGTATAGTACGACGACGTTGAATGGATTGCCGATTGCTTCACCGAATCCGGATAATAAGTTGATACCGCTGGATTTGTTCCCGGCAGCAACGGTAAAAAATATCACTGTAAGTAAGGTGTATGAAGCCGGTTCTTTTGCCGATTATTCAGGAGCACATATCGATATCGGAACAAAGGAGAATACGGGTGGGGATTTTTTTACGCTCGGCTTTAATACCGGAGGGAAGTTCAATACGTTGGGCAAAACTTTTTATTACAGCGATAAAAAGGGTACGCTTTTTACAACTCCTAATCTGGAGGATAAGAGTGTGCTTTCTATGGGGAAGACAGAATTCAGGGAATATGCCCGTAAGAAGGATCTTTTCGGGACGACGTTTGCTGTCCGTGATAAAAAAGCATTGCCGGATTTCGGAGGTTCTGCCGGATTGGGAAAAAGCTGGGATGTCGGAAACCAGCGGCTTAGTTTACTGGCTTCATTCGGGATCAGCAACAGCCGGCAGATGTTGGATAACGGGTATGTGCGGACGTTGAACGCCGAGGGATATAATCTGGATGAGTTCAGTTACGATAGTTATACTTCAGACCTGAAGATTGCCGGGCTGGCAAATCTGGGTTATACTTTCCGTCAGACGGACCGGATCAGTTATACGTTTTTTTATGCCCGTAATGCGATCGATACGTATATGCAACGGGAAGGTACGGATGCCGAGGGTGATCATATCGCGACCAGCAACAGTATTTTCCGGGCATATAGTTTGTTGAATAATCAGTTGGCAGGACATCATGAGTTCGGTAAGCGGTGGACCTTGAATTGGAGTGGGTCGTATGGGATTACGAATAGTGATGAGCCGGACCGGAGACAGGTGGTGTTTTTTAAGGATAGGAATACGGGAAAGCTGACATTATATAAGCAAAATCAAACGACGTCCCGTTATTTCAGTGAATTGGACGAGAATGAGGGTGTAGGTGATGTGCGGGCGGCTTATCGTTTCGGGGAAAGTAATTTTATCCGTTTCGGAGGGGTATATAAGAGCAAGAAACGGGATTTCCAGTGTATGAATTTTTATTACGATGTGTATAATCTTTCTCCTGCAGTGGAAAATATGTACGATACTGACGGCTATCTGAACCAGGAGAATATAGCTAACGGATTGATTACGGTTAATCTGGATGCACAGCCCCGTTATACTTACTATGCTAAAAATGATATCGGAGCGGCTTTTGCAGAGGTGGAGTATTTACCGCTTTCGGTTTTGATGATTAGTTTCGGGCTCCGTTATGAGCAATCGCAACAATGGGTACGTTATTGGAATGACGGAGGCAGGGAGTTTAAAGCCAGATTGAACAAAGGGGATTTTTTCCCGGCATTGAATATAAAATACGATATTAACAAGAGCAGTAGCCTGCGTTTTTCCGTGTCGCGTACCGTTACTCGTCCTTCGTTTATCGAGATGTCGCCTTTCCTCTATCAGGAATCGTACGGAAGTGCTTATGTGCGTGGTAATGAAAATCTGAAAAATGCGTACAATTATAATGTGGATTTACGTTATGATTTGTTCCCGCAGGGGCGGGGGGATATGTTTTCCGTGACCGGTTATTTTAAAAGGCTGGATTCGCCTATCGAGCGTACACAGGAGGCTGCCGGAGGATCGGTTTATCATTCTTTCCGCAATGCGGAGGATGGGATTGCTGCCGGGATAGAGGTCGAATTCCGGAAAGAACTTATCAAAGATGTCCGTTTGGGTGCTAATGCTTCTTTTATGTATACGAATGTCAAGTTACCGGATGAAGGAGTTTATACAGAGAGCGAGCGGGCTTTACAAGGAGCTTCCCCTTTTCTGATCAATGCGGATTTAAGTTATACCCCCCGTTTTAATGAGGAGAGCGATATGACGTTGGCATTGGTTTATAATGTTCAGGGGCCCCGGATTCATTCGGTAGGGATTTATAAAACCGGGGATATCAAGCAGGAAACTCTTCATACACTCGATTTTGTAGCGAGTTATGCTATCAATAAGCATTTTAGCCTGAAGGCACAGGTGAAGGATTTGCTGAATAGTGAGATCCGCTTTATGCAAAAGATACCCGCAACCGGCAGCCGTGAGTTGGTAGAATCTTTCCGCCCGGGAAGCAGTGCAGAAATCGGTTTTTCATATAAGTTTTAAATACGAATGAAGTTGTTTAACCACAATCTATAGAATGTGTAATATTAATTGAATCAGACATTAACAATTTAATTTTGAATAGTATGAAAATGAATTATTGGAAATTTGCAGTATTGGCCATGGCAGTTGTGGCTCTTTCATTTACTTCCTGTAGTGACGATGGTAACGGTGGCGGTGGAGACGGAGATGAGGTTACACTGAAAGGAGACGTTACGTCTACGGTTACGTTGACGGCTAATAATACGTATTATCTGGATGGAGAATATATCGTTAAAGACGGCGGTGTATTACGGATCGAGCCCGGGACGAAAATCATCGCCAAGAGTGAAGATCAGACGATCGATTTTATTCTGGTGGAACAGGGCGGTAAGATCATGGCCGAAGGAACAGCTGAAAAACCGATTATCATGACATCGGAAACCGAAGAGCCGGGAGCATGGGGAGGTTTGCACATTTGCGGTAGAGCTCCGATCAATGCCGGAAATCAGAAGTCTGAGGTCGGCGATGCACCTTACGGAGGAAATATCGTTAACGATAATTCCGGTATTCTCCGCTATGTACGTATTGAATATGCCGGGTATAAGTTTACCGCAGAAAAAGAGTGTAACGGTTTCACTTTTTATGGTGTTGGTAACGGTACTACTTTGGAATATTTACAGGCATATAAAGGTACGGATGACGGTTTCGAGTGGTTCGGCGGTACTGTGAATGCCAAATATCTGGTGTCGTACAGCAATAGTGACGATGCTTTCGACTGGACACAGGGATGGGTAGGAAAAGGACAATTTTTTGTTGCTTATCAGGCTCCGCAATCCGAATTCCCGTTGGGTTGTGACTGTTTGATCGAGGCCGATAACTGGGATAAGGGTTTCGGTGCAACTCCGATTGCTTGTCCGGTATTGGCCAATATGACTTTGATCGGTGCCGATAGTGAGATTTCAGAAGGTAGCGATATTGCCACCCAAAACCGGGGTATCCGTTTGCGTGCCGGTACACAGGCTAAGCTTTACAATACGATTGTAACCGGAAAGACCCGTAATCTGACAACGGAGACGACGGAGACGGAAGGTTTTCTGGCAGACGGGACATCGGTGTTGAAATACATTACAATGGCCGGAGATATCAATTGTAAGGAGGGAATTTATTCTTCAGCCTTGTTTACGGCAGCTGCAAATCATAATACGATCAATGCAACCCCGGCTTTTACCAATAAGTATATCGGTGTAATTGACGGAGGCGAGGATATGTCGGCTATCGATCCGTTTTTTACAAAGGCCCAGTATCAGGGGGCAGTGAAAGCAGGTAACGATTGGACGACAGGTTGGACGAAAAAATAATGACGGCTATGTCGGCCCATAGGGCGAAATAGTATATTTATCCTGAGTTGTGGAGGGCCTGTCTGGTTTCCAGGCAGGCCCTATTCCTTTTAGTTTTGTTTTATGGACGTTTTTTATTTGAAGGCATCGAGGGCTTCGGTAGGTTTGCCCGATTCGTCGAAGGCTCCCAATTGATAACCGTTCCAGCTATTGTGAGCTTCCGGTTCCCAATATAAAACACCGAGAGCGTTGTCAAAGCCCTGAACACGGGTGATCAGATCGGTGAGGAAAAGTTTGGCGGTAGCGGCCTGTTCCCAAGGCATACCTGTTTCGCAAATCATGACTTCACTGCCATAACGTTCGGTCATGTCTTTGATGTTGTCGACGCAAGCGTCAACGAACGTTTGCCATTTGTCGGCGGAGGGATATAAGGACATGCCGATGACGTCCCATTTCCCGCCGTTGGTTTTCAGGCCGTCGAAGAGCCAGCGATAGAGGTTGTTGTTGTCGCCGCCTTGCAAGTGTACGATGACTTTGGCATTCGGAAATATTGCTTTTGTTGCATCATACCCGGCATTGTTGAGGGCGGCATATTGTGCCATGTTTTTATCGGCTTGTCCGTCGGGCCATAACATGCCGTTGCCCGTTTCGTTCCCGACCTGTACCCACTCCGGAGTGATACCCTGATTTTTCAGGGCCGTAAGAATTTCAGTCGTATGATCGGCGACCGCTGTTTTCAGTTCATCGAAAGAGAGATTTTCCCAGGCTGCCGGTTTGGTTTGACTTCCCGGATCTGCCCATACGTCGCTGTAATGGAAGTCGATCATGAGGCGCATCCCCAGATTATGTGCCCGATAGGCTTTCACCAGTAAGTCGGCTTTGTTACACCAGCCGTCGGCCGGATCGACCCATACCCGCAGACGGACGGTGTTCATGCCGAGGTCGCGTAATAAACGCATACATTCCATTTCCCGGCCTTGGGTGTTGTAGAATTTGACGTTTGCTTTTTCCATCTGGGTGATCCAACTTACATCGGCTCCTTTGGCGAATCCGCTCATGTCGGGAGGTACGGGAGGCGTACCGGGTTTGTTGTCGTCGTCACTGCACGCAGTCAGTGAGTTGAAGAGGAGCAGGGATATAAATAAATAATGCAGTTTCATGTTTTGATTATTTTAAGTGTTTTTGCAGATTACACGGATTCCGCTGATAATTTTATCCGTGTAATCCGCGTTTTTATTGTTTTATCATTTCGTAGGTGGCGTTGATTAAATTTACGGTCAATGTATAAATCCCGACTCCGGCAGCGTCGTCGGTGATACCTTCGCCTTTGTAATATAACAGGCCTTCGCCTCCGCCGAAGTAATCATTCCAGTTTTCGGGTTCGATATAAATTTTGAATCCCCATGGAGATACGGTGGTTACTTCGATTGTACCTGAATATACGCCGTCAGCGGTTTTGTCCAAAGTTACGGTGAAATCCCATACATCGTTCAAGCCGGAGATGTAAATCCGGTTTTCCAGTTTTTTCATGGTATAGGTCAGATTTGCCAGGTCGACTGTGATCAGGTAAACTCCTTCTTCGGGGGCAGTGATATTACCTTCGCCGTTTTTTATCAACGTACCTTCTGTTTCGCCCATGGTGTAATAGTTATTCCAGTCGTCGGCTGTGGTGTACATTTTGAATCCCCAGAGGGAGTTGACATATACTATTCCGCTGTATATGCCGTCGTTGCCGCGTGCAATTTTAACATTGAAGTTCCAATCCGGGCCTGTCGTTCCGTCGTCGATTCCTGCCAGATAGAGGAACGGGAATATTTCCTCTTCGGGGTCGTCGCCTTCTCCTGCTGTCAGAGTATATGTTCCTGTTTTAGGATCGCTGAAATCAAGGGTCAATGTCCATGTACCGGCGGTCGGGATGGTGATGTCGCCTGCCGTTGCGGTCAGGGCAACCTGATTGCCGTTTACGGTAAAGGCGATAGGGGTGTCGATGGTGGCTGCGTCGTCCGTTTGGGTGGAAACATTGTATTTTTTTCCGGTACCTGAAATCTGTATGACAGAATTGTCGGTTGTTGTCGTAACGGTTGCCTTCCATTGATTTTTGGAGGTGACATAGCTCATTTCAGCATCGACAGCGCCGGAAATGTCGAGGACCGGAATATGGGTGGCTGTCCATTCTTTACCGGATGTGCTGACTGTCGTGTAGAAACAGCCGCTTTGGCCGGGATACCAGCAGTTCCACATGGATTCGTCGTTTGTCAGTTTGAAAGCCATCCCATCAACGCCTACATTACCCCAAAGGGTACCGTCACCTTCCTGCAGAAAAAAGTTCAGCCAGGAGGTGGCACTTACAAATCCGGCATATTCTCCGTCGGATTCGGGTGAGTAGAGTGTGCCCAGCACTTTTTCTTTTTTGGCGTCCAGCATTTTGATCAGCGACATATCGATTTTATAAGGAGTGATGTTTACGCTGACAATATTGCTGTATACGGGATCTGTGTTGGTCCCCAGAGTTACTTTGAGACGAAAGTAGAGCGGGGATGATTCATCAGCTTCCAAACCGGCATTTTTAGCCAGGGTATTGAGTTCTATTCCCGTAAAACTGTGAGATTCTTTGTCTGCGACTGTTTCTGTCGGCGTCGTAAATGCTGCGTCAGCCGCAGACTGTAAACTTATATGCGGGAAGGAAGAGGGTACATTCATGCCCGGGGTGTTGGTGTACAGTTCACTGTTATTCCAGGCAAAAGAGAGGGCAATTGCTTCGGCGTTTTCCTGTGTTAGCCTGACATCGGTCGCCGTAGCGATCAGTTTAGAAGGTTCCAGTCCCGACAAGATGATCTTGTCACCGTCTTTTTCACAGGAAACGGCAGTGCAGCATATAGCGAGCAGGGCTATCAGTCCTTTTATCGTTTTCATATCTGTTCAGATTAATCGATTAATATTTTTCGTTATAAAGATTCGGGTTAGCGGATAGTTCACTGGCCGGAATCGGATAGGTGTTGTATTTGTCGTTTACTCCTTTACCGTCTTTTACTCCGCCTTTCCATTGCCATAGGTATGAGTTATCCGTGAAACGTCCGTAACGGATCAGGTCGGTGCGGCGTACACATTCCCAATAGAGTTCGCGTGCCCGTTCGTCGAGTATGAAGTTGAGGGTAAGATCGCCGGTTCCGATATTTCCGGATGTGTTTCCATAGGCCCGCTCCCGTAATAAGTTAATATATCCGACCGCTTCACCGGCAGAACCGCCGGCTCCGCCGCGTAGTACGGCTTCTGCAAACATCAGGTAAACATCAGCCAGGCGGAACACGGGGAAGTCAGTAGATACCCCCAATGCTCCCGTGTTGGAAGCCGCTTCTCCGGCATCAGTCAGGTTGGTCCATTTTTCTGCAAAATATCCTTTGCTTTGGTCGTCGATGATGTCGACACTCATGGATTGGCCTTCGGTGAAGAACATACCGCGCTTGTCACCTTCGGGGAATAAGAGGGGGAGTTCCTGGCGAACCCGGAATGAACCCCAGCCACTTGTGACACCGTAGTCGGCGGGATTCTGGAATTCGGAGGTGCTGCTTACGGCTCCGCAGATAATGTAGGTTGTAGCTCCCCAGGAGGTGGTACGGTTGGCGTCTACTGCGAATGAAAAAATGATTTCATGGGTACGCAGGTTGTTGTCGGCATTAAACAGTTTGGCATATTCCGGTTCGAGGTGATATCCGTTTTGCATGACACGCCGGCAGTAGGTAATGCAATCGGTGTAACGGGCCGTTCAGCTGTATACTTCGGCATTCAGGTAGAGACGTGCCAGCAGGGCCTGGGCAGCCGCCTGAGAAGCCCGGGCGTATTCGCATTCGTTTACCGGAAGCAGTTCGTTTTCGATGGTTGTCAATTCGGTTTCGATGAAATCGAATATCTGTGCAGAGGTATACCGGGGAGGAATGTAAGAGCCTACCGGGTTCGCTTCTGTTACGAAAGGGATGTTGCGGTATAAATCCATGGCATGGTAGTATGACAGTGCCCGCAGAAAACGGGCTTCTGCACGGTAATGACGGATGTCTGCCTGTTCGCTTTCGCTGAATCCGGCAATCTGGCTGTCGCCGGCATTCCGCAGAAATTCGTTACAGAGGGCGATGGTGTAATAAATGCGGTAGTAGGTGTCGGATACCCAGGGGTCGTTTACGTCCCAGGACAGATAAGTCAGTCCTTTTACGTTATCCCCTTCGAGCCAGGTGGATGCGATTTCTTCCGTGCCGCATTCCTGCATGTTGAAGTAGCAACGCATGTAGTCGTACCCGCTATTGCTCGACAGATCCGGGTTACCGCCGCCTTGTTCCTGGCCGGCAATGACATAGGATGCATACAATTTTGCAAGTACCGATTTGTAGTTTGCGGCAGTGGTGTAGATGTTGCCGGAAGTGGTTTCCTTGTGTGGGAGTTGGTCGAGGTCGCCGACACAGGAAGTTGACAGGAGGGATATTCCTGTTATGATAAATATGTAGAATATTTTTTTCATTACTTCGATATTTTAAAGTTAGAAATCCAGACCGAGGCCAAGTGAGAATATGCGGGGACGGGGATAGAATGAGGAGTCCATCCCATTGGGAACTTCTGGGTCTACACCCGAGTAATTCGTGACGGTAAATACATTTTGTACCATTGCGGATGCATTCAGGTTGAAGCAATTCCATATTTTACCGAAGTTGTAGGTCAACGTGATGTTGTCCATTTTCAGGAATGAAGCGTTTTCTACGTAATAGTCCGAGAGGAATTGACGTTCCCGGAATCCGGTTTTCAGATAGCTGGACGACAGGTTGTTTAGCTGGTAGTCGTTATAGGACATGGTGTTCCATGCTCCGGTGTTCATTGCCATTCCGTTGTAAACGTAGTTACCGATATTGGCCCGGAAGCTCATTCCGAGGTTCCATTTTTTATATCGCAAGGAGGTGCTGAAACCGAGAATCCAATCAGGCGACGGTGATTTGTAACGATACAGGTCGTCGGAATTGATTTCGCCGTCATCGTTGAGGTCGGCATACGCACCTTCAATCGGTTTGCCTTTTTCGTCGTATAATTGATGGTATAGGTAAAACATATAGGGTTCGTAGCCTTCGCTCAATACCTGAAAATAATAACTGTCGATGGTCGGTCCCACGGAAGTATTCGTGATGGCTGTGCCTTTTACGAGCGACAGGTTTTGGATTTTCATTCTTTGCCAGGTTGCATTGAAAGACATATCCCAGGTTATGTTTTTGGTATCGATAGGGGTTACATTCAGTCCGAATTCGAGTCCGTGACTGTCGACATTCCCGACGTTTGTCAGGATTGTTTTATCGAAATTGGTTCCTGCGGGAGAAGGGACCGTCGCCAGCAAATCTTTTGTTTTCCGGGTGTAAAAATCCACACTTCCGGAAAGACGGTTGTTGAAGAAACCGAAATCGATGCCGGCATTCCAGGCGGTTGTCGTTTCCCATTTCAGGTCTGATGCATAGGCTTCCGGACGATAGGTAGGATAGAATGCATTTCCGAACTGGTATTCGGCCCCGCTCTGACTACCGGTATATACGGGGAGGTAGTTGTAGTTGCCGATGCCGTCCTGTTGTCCGGTGACACCATAGCTACCCCGTAGTTTCAGGTTACTCAATGTTTCCCAGTTTTCGAGAAAAGATTCTTCGGAGATACGCCATGCCAGGGCGAGGGATGGGAAGGTTCCCCAGCGGTTGTCTTTGTTGAAACGGGAGGTCCCGTCGCGGCGTATGGTTGCCGTCAACATGTAACGGGTGTCGTAAGTCAGGTTCAGACGGCCGTAATAGGATAATAGTACGTGTCGTTGATCGCTGGCTGCAATGCTTTTTTGTTCGATTCCGGCGACATTTAATTCCGAATATTTTTCGCTGGAGCTTTTCCATGCCTGGTAGTCGTATCCGGCGGTCGCATCGACAGTGAATTCACCGAATGTTTTGTTGTAGTTCAGGTAAGTGGTCAACAGGCGGTTGGTGTTTATTTGCGGACCGTAGGTGAAATCCCGTCCTCCGGTGGTGGCATATTCGGCAGCCTCTTCCGGAACATAGATTTTTCCTTTGCCTTCGGCGTAGTCATAGCCGACGGTAGCGTGGAATTTCAGTTCCGGCAGAAAATGGAGTTTGTAATCGACATCGGCATTTCCGATGACCCGTTTTATGTCACTGGTTGATTTGTATTGTCTGAGCAGCCCCAGCGGGTTGCGTACACCTCGGGTTACCGGGGTTCCGGTGTTGTCGATCGCTTCGGTATATCCGCCGAAAGCATCGTTACCGGAATGTACGGGGAGGGTCGGGTTATAAGTTGACGCGGCCCATATTGCTCCGTCGTTTGCAAAACGGTTTTTATTGAGGGAACCTTTTATGTTGACGTTGAATTTTAAATAGTTGTTGAAAAAGCCCGGGGAGACAGAAATGTTTCCGGTGATGCGTTCTGCGTTGTCCGTACGTAAGATTCCGTCCTGGTTGTAATATCCCAAAGAAACACGGTAAGGTATGTTTTTCAATTTACCCGAAAAGCTCAAATTATTATCGGTCCCGAAGGCGACGTTGTAAATTTCGTCGTTCCAATCGGTGTTTGCCGTACCGAGCAGGGCTTTTTGGGCATCGCTCCCGTTCGAATTGACGATATTGATGAATTCCCCACGGGAGAGCATATCGGCTGTTTGGGTGCGTACTTGTAACGAATTGGTTGTATTGAAACTGATTTTCAGTTTGCTGTCGGCTCCTTTTTTGGTCGTAATGATGATAACACCGTTAGAGGCCCGGGAGCCATAGATCGCTGTTGAAGAAGCATCTTTCAATACGGTCATGCTTTCGATGTCATTGGGGTTGATAAGGCTCAAAAAGTTACTGTTGTTACCGCTGATACCGCCGATTTCCAGGGGTACTCCGTCAAGGACGATCAACGGATCGTTGCTTGCGTTTAAGGAAGCTCCGCCCCGGATACGAATGGTGCTTCCGGCAGTCGGAGAACCGCTGTTGGACATGATCTGTACTCCTGCGATTTTGCCGTTGATGAGTTGCTCCGGGGAACTGATCATTCCTTCGTTGAAGTCTTTGCTGCTGACGTTGGCTACCGCTCCTGTCAGGTCGCCTTTCCGGGAGGTTCCGTATCCGATGACTACTACGTCGTCGAGTGTCATCGTTTGCGGTTTCATTTGCAACCGGATGTTGTTGTTTGCCGGAATGGGCATTTTTACCGTTTCATATCCGATGAAAGAGAATTGCAGCTCGTTGTTTCCGGCAGGAACGCTGAGGGTAAAATTCCCGTCGAAATCCGTAGTACCCCCTGAGGTGGTTCCTACGATAAGGATGGCTACTCCAGGCATCGGTTGCTTGTTTTCGTCAAGTACCTTACCTGTGACAGTCCTGCTTGCCTGTTGGGCAAAGACAGGATATGTGCTGCAAAGATTATACAGACACAGTATCAGGCATATTGCCGCTGTACGTAGTGATAAAGTTTTGCTATGCATGTTTTTGTGTATTAGGTTGTGTATTTAGATTATTGGATTGAAATTGTCGTTTGAGCCGGTTCTAATCCCGGGGCTTCTGCACTGATACTGATCGATGCCGGTGCATCAGCCGTGCGTATCAGTGCGGTAGCAATTCCGGCTTCCGCCCGGATATTCGTCGGGCTGCAAAGTTGTGCTCCTTTTATGTGAAAAGTAATTTTGTCTGCGGAATGGTGTACGGGATTCCCATCGGCATCACATACGGTGGCATAGATGAACAGGACATCGTTGCGTGCCGGAGCTATACCGCTTTCATCGACTTTTAATGTTAATTTAGCAGCTTTTGCAGGTGTCGTTACGCTGTATTCGGCAACGGCTTGTCCGTTTTTGTAACCTATGGCTTTCACTGTGCCCGGTTTCTGGCAGGCAATGTTGAAGGTGAAAGGAGGATGGGACAGCCGGGTCGAAAAATTGTCGTTGTCCGGACGACGACGTTCCGTCAGTTTGCCGTCGGCATAGAGTTCTACTTCTTCGCAATTGCTGAATACCTTTACCTGTCGGCTTATACCGGGTTGCCAGTAGGAGGCGATAAATACCATTTCGGGTGTATCACGCTGGCTACGGAAAAAGTAGTAGGAAAATTTAGGCAGGCGGGTAATATCCATGATACCGGAATATTCCAGGTCGTCGGCATACCCGCGGTTGTAATCGAACATGGCCCAGTAGCCGTCGGCAAAGGCGTGGGTTGTCAGGTTGTCGTTGTGTGCTTCCTGTATATTGAGGGCTTGTTGCAATAGTCTTTTTTCTCCGGATTGCCGGGGTTGGCGGGAGTTGCGTTCCTCTTCCAGCAGATCGTTCCAGGTATTCTGATGAAATCCTGCATTTTGTGCGTAATATTCCCAGTCACCGTATTCGGAAACGATAAGCGGTTGTGACAGATGGGCACTGTGGCGGTGTTGTCTGGCTTCGATGTAAATGTCGTAAGCCTTTTTCATCCATCCGGCTGTGTAGCAATCGTCATGTGGGAATTCTTCTCTGGCGATACGGTTGGCTGCTTCGGTGAAGTTTTGCGGCATCTGAGTTTCATTAATGGAGAGTTCCCAGCCCAGTATGCAAGGGTGGTTACGGTCGCGGCGGATTAATTCCCGGGAAGATTGCAAAGCATGTGCGGTGAAAAGAGAGTCGCCGAAGTATTGCCATCCGAGGATGGCGTCGAGTACCATAATGCCCAGTTCGTCACAGGCGTCCAGAAAGGCGGGAGACTGTGGATAATGGCTTGAGCGTACGTAATCGAATCCGGCATCTTTGATTTTCTGTGCATCCCGGCGCTGTGCTTCGTCTGAAAGGGCGTAGCCTATATAAGGGTATTCCTGGTGACGGTTGACACCCCGCAAGAATCTTTTTTTGCCGTTCAGCCACAAGCCTTCCGGCGTAATTTTCAAATCACGGATACCGAAACGTACTTCTTCCCGGTCGGTTGTCCGGCCGTTGTTACTGACAGAGGTAATCAGGGTATAAAGGTTCGGGCTTTCAGGGCTCCATAGTTCCGGATTTTCTATTGAGCAATGTGTCGTAAGTGTCGTATCTGTTCCGGGAGCTATTATTGTCCGGTTTTGTTCGCGGAGAATTGTTTTACCTGTAGCATTGCGGATTTCATAATCGATGACGGCATTTGCTTTTTCGGTAGCGCAATTGTCCACATTGACCCGGATGTTTATACCGGCTTTTCGTGAAGAGATGTTCGATGCATGTACAAAAATGCCGCCTTCCTGCCGAGCTATGGGATCGGTGATATGCAACGAATCTTTAACGATCAGCCATACGTTGCGATAGATTCCGCCATAAGTGCAAAAGTCGAGCAGATGTAACGGTTTGGGGCCTGTTACGGCATTATCGCGGTTGTCAAGGCGTACGACGAGTAAGTTTTCTCCGGATTTGTTCAAAGCGTTATCGAGGGACACCGTGAAGGGAAGGTAGCCGCCGGTATGTGTTCCCAGGTGTTTGCCGTTGAGCCATATATCGGCAATGTTCATGGCGGCCTCGAAACGAAGTGAGAGCAATTTTTCTTTTACTTTTTCCGGTGTCTCGAATTTTTTGGCATAGTAGCAGATACCTTGCCATTGATCGTTTACGGTCATCGGTTCGATGCGGGGAGTGTGCGGTAAGGTGACACTCTTCATACTATCGGGCGGGAGTGATTCCGGGGTTACTGCCGAACGGGTGAATAACCAATTGTCGTTAAATGGAACGGCATTCGGTGTTTCCATTCTTTCTCCCGGGCTGCAAGCTCCCAGACATACACAAAATGCGATGAGTGCGAATAATTTCATATTTCGGATTTTAAGTTGATATCCTTTTGTTTTTATTTAGATTTCCTTTGTCGTTTTGCACACAGGGACTGTATTTTTATTTTCCCAACGAGATTTTTTGAATGACGACATCCCCTTTTTTCAAAACAAATCGCACGGAAGTGATTTCTTCTGCCCGAATGTCCGGCCTGTCGGACCGGATGCCTCCCCGGAAAGAAATACCGGGATAGAGTTCCCTTACCGGACGAATTTCTGTCGCTTTGAAGTCAGATAATGCAATTGTTGTTTTTCCGTTTTGCAGGGGTGTCTCTGCACACCAGAGGAAACCGTCCCGGTCGAGTAGTTCTAAACGTGCTTCTGCCGGTTTTTCTGTGATGATTGCTTCTATTGTCATTTGATTCAACGGACGGGGAGCAAAGAGGGCGTCTGTAACTAAGGCTGCTTCGCCCCGGTAATCGGTTGTTTCTGTTTTCATGCCGATACCTTCCGGCAGGTAGGTGAACCGGATTCCGGGTTGCCATACCAATTCCACGGATTCCGGTTTGTTTTGTGCATCCAGCAGTATGGCTGGCGTGCTGGAAGTTATAATATTGCTGTGATAATCGTTTTTACAATAGTCGTTCCAGGCTCCCGGTTTTACGTCGCAATTGCCCGGAAAAATCCGGTTTCCTTTGCCGGTGTATACGCCGATGCGATAGCGGAAAATACCATGACGAAGGAAGGATGACGGAAGTTCGGCCGTATAGGTAAAACCGGATTGTTGTTGCATGACGGTTTTAAATGATTCGCCGTACCACATTGTGCCGTAGAGTACGACACTGTCTATTTTTGCAGGGGAAACAATATCGGCCGTGACGGTTGCCGGGGTGCTTGCGTTCCATTCGGCCGCCGGAGTATGAAATACGGCTGTTTCTTTTACATCATCCTCGATTACCGGGTATGGCGTATCGTTTGTGATGTTTTGCAGTTTGCCCTCCTTTTGTAATAAATAGATACCCGGACGTATGTCGAATTGTGTGTGTATATCCGGCAGGCAAATCTGCATTTGGCGGGTATTCGATTGAGCTAATGCAATTTTGCGGTTCAGAGAGTTGTGCCGGCTATAGGGATCGGTTGTTTCGGTGATGTCCGGGTAAATTTCGATTCGCCAGTTGCCGTCTGTTTGTTTATCTAAAAAATAGGCTCCGCTGCCGTTATATTTTACGATGGGTGAACTGCCGTGACCGGCGATATGGCGTAATCGTTCGGGAGCAACCGGGAGGTCTTCGGTTGTATTTGAATAACAAAACAGAGTGTCGCGGTTCAATACAGAAAGGTCGTCGATATAGCTGACGTTGAAGTCGGCAAAGCGGTTGTTTTCCGGGTAATCGCCGAAATTTTTTCCCCGGGGTAAGCTGCGGAAGACTTCTGCGGCAATACGCAGGGAGATCGCTTTTGCCGGTGTATATACCAGGTTTATCCAATGGGTTTGGTAATCCGTGTTGTAAGCGGCCATTGCCAGCGGATCATAAGCGAATTGGGTTGCCCATTGGAAACCGGCTTCCCGGAAGGAACGTGCCATTGCCGGATAGATGTAGGAGCCGTCGATGTCCGCGGCATCAAATTCGTAGATGAAACGGGCCTTTCCACGAGTGTCATAAGGCAGGTTGTAATGGGAGACTGTCGGCAGAAAGTTTTCGTGACGTTTTTTTCCGCCTACCAGTCCGGAAGGATACCATTGTCCGGAGACACCGTCGATCCGGGCGGTAGTTACAGCTTTCGACCGTTCCGGATTTTGTGTGATATTGTATACGATGGGTTTGCGGCAACCGGCGGTGCGTACGGCTTTTGCCAGTCTGTCGATATAGGCTGTTACTGTTTTATCCGGTACGTTGGCTGTATGATCCGGTTCGTTATTCAATTCTACGGCTACTATTGCCGGATCGTTTTTATAGGAATAACCTGTATAAGGGTTCTGATGGTTCATCAGAGCTTTCAGGTAACGTTCCTGGGCTGCGATACTTTTTTCGTCTACGGTAGCCTGTTGCTTGGTTACTTGATTGGAAAAGCCGGGCAAGGTTTTATCGTCTTCTTCCGGCCATCCGTTTCCCCAGAATGCGATAGCCGTCACTAATGTTTGCACTCCGTACTGAGCAAATCGGGCGATGGTGTAATCCAGCAGGTCGAGGTGATCGTTTTCCAGCAGATTACCTTCTCCGTCACTGATTTCCACATCCCATACATGTATCCGGAAAGCGTTGATTCCCAGTCGGGTCATGTGATATATATCCCGGTCGATAGCTGTTTTACGGTCTGTATCCAATATACCGTGACTCCGGTAGCCGTGGGCAAAAGGCATGCAATAGTTGAAGCCGAAAAAGGCGGCTTCTTTTCCTTGCGGGTCACGCAAGATTCCTTGCGTATCTATTTTGTAATTTTGTCCGGCTACAGCCAGTTGTAATACGCATAAAATGGGTATGATCAGTTTTTTTAACATGATATGATATTATTTAGCCGTTTATCCAATGACATCACCAAGAATGTCCGATAACGTTTGCAATTTTAGATAATCCTTTTTAGTCTTTCTGTCACATATTGAACAAAGACTAACACAAATTAGACACCGTTCGCAAACGTTTGATTATTAAATATTTTCAAACGGGCAAAAATATAAAAACAGAAGGTAATGAAAAGGTTTTTGCGTTATTTTGAAGTCCGTTGATTTTTCTTTCAGCCCAAGGTTTGTGTGGATATATATTTTGTGGGATACTTGTGTTTTGCCTGGTATTCCGGATAAAATGAAGGAAGTCACGGCTTGTTTTTGAAAGTAGTTTATTGATGTAATATATGTTTCAGGGAATCTGTAGAAAAATTGTATTTCAGGATATTTTTTATAAATTTGAGATTGTATGAGAAAATACGGTAGGCCGATCGACTTATTAAATTTTACGTTTAATTTTTAATCTGCTTAATTGGAGTTTCTCACGACGTTTAAATATTTCGGCTAATTATGAGGGAGTACTTATTTGTATTTCAAATTAATTTAAAATTATGTTATTAACTACGACACCTGTTATCGAAGGGAAACGAATAATTAATTATTATGGTATTGTGACCGGTGAAACCATTATCGGCGCGAATGTATTCCGGGATCTGTTTGCCAGTATCCGGGATATTGTCGGCGGACGGTCGAAGGCTTATGAAGAAGTGTTGCAACAGGCAAAAGATATAGCTTTGAAGGAGATGGGAGAGCAGGCTGCCCGTTTGGGGGCGAATGCCGTGATCGGTGTAGATCTGGATTATGAAACCATCAATGGAAGCATGCTGATGGTGACCGCCAGCGGAACAGCTGTTTCCTGTCAGGATCTATAATCTTATATTTATCGGTTTGTCCGGAGGTATAAGATGTTTCTCTACGTTATCTGTAAAGTTTGAAAAATGATTTCGACCGGATAAGGTGAAGCCGGTCGAAATTTTGTGTTGCAGTCTATTTACAACTTGCCTTACAGGTGTGTACCTGCTTTTCCGTTATTTGACTTTCCTGTGGATGAAGCTGCCGTCAATCCAGAATGTAACTTCCCGGGATTTGAATTTTAATAGGATGTAATTGGGATCGGTCGGGCCTCCCGGGAAATGACTGATAAACCAGTCTTGCCAAAGTTCTTTTTTTATGGCTTCGTCTGTGATGATTTCAATTTCTCCTGTCAGGGCTACGCTGTTTCCGTTTTCGTAAAAGCATAATCCCGCTTTGGGATTTAAAGAGAAATCTTTGGTTTTCGCTGAATTTTTCCCTGTCGCCACCCAGACAACCGAAATGCCTTCGGCTTTGATTTTACTCATGGGAACCGGTCTGGGGTATCCTTCCTGGTTTACTGATGTAAGTACTACTATTTCACTGTTTTGTAATATAACCGAAGCTTTTTCGTTTAATGTCTCCATTGAATATGTGTTTATAGATTTATGGGAACAAATATATGATCGAAAAATTGAATCGTATTGTATAAAAACGACTTTATTGTTCTATATAAAGTAAAGCCGTTTCGCTTTCCGGGGGTAATGATAAGAACGAGAGCGGGGTATTGCCGGACATCTTTTTTATCTCTCTCGAAAGGTGGGGAACATCGTAGTAGCCGGTTTCAATTGCGATGGATAATAAATTGTCGAAAGTCGTTTTACGTAAAATGTCGACGGCATTCCTGAATTTTACGATTCTGCTGTATGCTTTAGGGGTATATCCGGTATATGTTTTGAATTTTCGTTCAAAATGACGTTGAGATAAACAGATGTTATCAACCAAGGTGTGGATTGAAAGTTTTCCTTTAAATGTATTTATTTGGTTGATTGCGTATGAAATCGGTTTATCGGGAACCGGCTTATATTCGTATAGCGCTTGTATAAGTCTGGTTTCGATTAAGCTTATTTGTTTTATGGTGATTTGTTGTTCGGATAATTGCTGTGTCCATGAATCGTTGAAGAAAGTGTTGATATCTCCGGCATAAAGCCTTTGATCGGTGAGTTCGTGTAGAGGCAGTTCCAAAAAGCGGAATATTCCGTAAGGCCGGAAGCGGATTCCGAGCATATGAACGGTTTTTGTATAAGTAATCAATTCCGAATACCCTGTCATCGGTCCTATGAAGTAGGTATGAAAAGGCCGCATTGTCAGGTTGCCGTTTAGGGTCTGTGGAGAATCTCCCAAAGTGAAGATAAAATCCGTACATCCGTCCGGAAGTATGTTGATACGTGTCCCTTGTTCTGGATTACCTTTGAATTCCCAGTATTTGTCGATGTAGGGAGAGAGTAAAGTGCAAGGCCGGTGTTCAGTGTACATGTCTTTATTTTTCTGTAAAATTGTATTTATGCGAATTTTGCTGAAATAGAAGAATATTGATTTTTTCAGTTTTCAGTAGGTTTGTCGTGCTTACTTGTGTTATTTTGTCTGGTAAATTCTTTGGGGCTGACACCGTATTCTTCTTTGAAGCAGCGGGTAAAATAGGAGGCGTTGGAGAATCCGACCAGGTACATGATTTCGGAAACGCTTAGTTTGTCCTGGCGTAAGAACATGGCGGCTTTTTTGAGGCGGATGCTCCGGATGTACTCGACGACACTCATCCCTGTCAATTGTTTGATTTTCCGGTATACCTGCTTGTCGTTTATGCCGCTTTTCTGACAGAGGGTGGTTACGTTCAGATCCGGATCGGAAAGGGATTCCTCGATAATATGGGTGATTTGTTTTAAAAATTGCTCGTCAGGGGAAATGAGTTCTGTGACTTGAGGGGTAATGATCTCTTTTTGGCGTGTTTTTTCGGCGATTTTCCGGGATTTGGTGATTAATTTTTCACTTAAGCGGTAAAGGTAGTTCAGGTCGAACGGTTTTGTGATAAAAGCGTCGGCGTATTCGTACGACTGTAATTCTGTCTGACTGTCGTTGCGGGCTGTGAGGATGATGACCGGGATAAATGCCGTGTTGACATTGTTTCTTAAGCTACGGCAGAGGTATTCGCCGTCGGCTTCCGGCATCATCAGATCGGTAATGATCAGTTGGGGCATGGATTTCCGGGCGATGTCCACACCCTCCTTCCCGTTGCTTGCCGTCAGGAAGCAGAAATGCTCCGATAGATTTGATGTGATGAATTCCCGGATTTCGGTATTGTCTTCTACAACCAGGACAATCGGTTTCTCTGCCGGTGTACCAATCCGATTGCCGGGGAGTCCGTCTTTGGTAAAAGCGATTGTTTTAGAGGTTGTCAAAGTGATGGTTACACAGGTTCCTTTATTTTCTTCCGATCGGATACCAATCGTTCCTCCGTGTTGTTCTACAATTTTCCGGGCGATATCCAGGCCGATACCGCTACCTTCTTTGTTCAGGTGCTGCGAAGACTGTGATATAAAATAGCGGTCAAATACTTTCGGTAAATCGTTTGCGGGGATTCCGCAACCGTCGTCTTCTATTGAAATTGAAGCGGTATAAAATTGTTCGTCTTCTTGAACCGTAGTTACGGATAGCCGGATATGGCCCTGTGGAGAAACGAATTTGGAAGCATTCGATAATAAATTGGTCAATACCGATTCCATTTTTACCCGGTCGATGGAGAAGGTGTGCGGGATATTATCGGCGGTAAATTCGGCATTGATTCCTTTCTCCCGGAATGTGGTTTCAAATTGTGTGAATATTTCCCGGATAAATTCAGGCAGGGTTGTTTCCGATAATATCAATTCCTCGTCTTTGTTTTCGCCTTCTTTGTAATCAAGCATTTGATTGATGAGTGTATGTATCTTATCTGCGTTTTTGCGGACAATCTGCATTTGTCGCTTTTGTTCGTTGTCGGTTTCGTGCACGATTAACTGACTGATGTAACCGATAATCAGACTCAAAGGTGTCTTGAATTCATGGGATACATTGGCAAAGAAATCAAGTTTCATGCGTGTTAATTTCATCGTTTTTTCCCGTTTCACCCGTTCGATTTCCTGTCGGTGGCGTTTGTGGGTGCGGTAGATGATCCCGATGACAATGCCTGCCAGCAGCAGAATGTAAACGAGTAAAGCAATCGTTGTACGATACCAGGGCGGAAGTATTGTGATTTCGACGGATGCAGTATTGTCCATGAATGTTCCGTCGCTGTCAACATTACCTACCTCGAACGTATATTGTCCGGGAGGTACGTTGATATAGGTGGCCCGGTTGGAGATTCCCGGTATTTCCCGCCATATATTGTCGTATCCTTTCAGACGGTAGGCATATCGTAGAAAAGCTTTGCGGTAAAGGAATGCCGAAAATTCTACGGAAAAGGAGTTTTGCCGGTAAGGTAAACGAAGTGTTTTCCTTTCAAATAATTCTTTTTGAGTTTGATCGTTGTCCGTGGAATATCCGGTAATTTGTAAACTCGGTACGGTTTCTGCTTTTAAAAGGGAGTCGGGATAAAATTCGATTACTCCGTTGGGCGCTCCCAGGTACATTCGGTTTTCGGGGGCGTAATAGGTGGCACAGGAAAAGTAGGATTGTCCCAGGTATACTGCATTGAGATTTCGGCGGGTGCGATTATAACAAGCAATTCCAATGTTGGTACCGAACCAGAGGTTATCGTTTTGAATTGTGATAAAACGTACCGGATCGGTAATTTTTTCCGGTTCTATTGTCCGGATTTGTTCATAAGGCTTTTTCAGGTAATTGAGTCCATTGTCCGCACCGATCCATATTTCTCCTTTATCGTCTATGGCAAGGGATTTGATAAAATTGCTGCTCAAACCGTCGGCCGGATGCGTATAGATATTGACCTTTTGTTCAATTGTCGAAATCCGGTTGATGCCTGAGTTGTCTGTACCGGCCCATACTGCCCCGTCCGGATGCAAGGCAAGTGAATTGATAATATTTCCCGATATGGACCGGGTAGCGGTATAGCTACCGAAATGATTTTCCGCATATATGATGTCTGCGGTTGTTGACAACTGTTTTTTATCAACAACAAAGATTCCGCCTTCATAAGTTCCCAGCCATAGTTTTCCGGCTTTATCTTCGACGATGCAATACATCCAGTTTGAGTTATAGGCTTCGTTTTTGTCCCGGATGATATAGCGGTGGATTTGTCCGCCGGCATAATTGTAGCAGTTGAGTCCGCCGTCTGTAGCTATCCAGAGCGATTGCGGGTCTTCATACAAATAGCGTACTTTGTTGTGAGACAATCCGTTTTTACCGGCTTTAAACCATTCGTATTTTCCGGTGGCCCGGTGCCAGCGGATAAGTCCGTTTGATCCTCCCAGCCATAGATTGCCGTGATTGTCCCGGTGGATGGTAAAGAGCAGGTTTTCTTCGTTACTGCCTGTAATTTCCCGGATGGAATAACTATTGTAGCTGTTGCGGGCTTGTTTTATGGATATGCCGTTGTCTGTTCCGAACCAAAGGTTGGATTCACGGTCCTTGAAAATGGTCCATACAACATCGTTTTGCAATGAATATGGGTTATCGGTACTTTTTCTTTTATAGGTAAAATCAGTCGTCCCCGGAGATTTAATATACAGTCCGTTGTCCGTCCCGATCCAAAGCGATCCGTTTTCGTCGTATAGCAGAGATTTGATCGGTGTATTGGGGAGAAACAAGGTTGATTTGCCCGTTGTCATATCCGTCCGGATTAAACCTTGTTCTGTACCCAGCCATAGCTGCCCCGGATATTCCTTGTCTCCGATCAGTGAAAGCAGCAAGTTATCTTTTAAATTTTCAGAAAAAGGCAAGGGTATCGGATTGAATTTCCCGTCTTCCCGGTAACGGCAGATGTAATTATGAGTGCCGGCATAGAGGACGGAGTCATCGGCAAGGTATCCGCAGGGGACATATTCGCCGGGGAAATAGTGAAGACTGTCTTGCCGGGAATAACGGACGATGCCTTTTTCAGTGAAGTTCAGTAAGCCTTGATTTGTACCTATCCATAAACGTTTGTTTGCATCATGAAGAATAAATTTTACGGAATAATTTTGCGTATTGAGGAGTTGCCGGATTTTGCCGGTACGGATATCGTATAGGTTGAGCCCTCTGTCTGTTCCGATGTATATCGTATCTCCGTCAGCCATCAGACAATTGATCCGGGAATGAGAAAGAGAGGTGGTATCGCCTGCCGTGTGGGTATAAGTAGTAAATCTGTAACCGTCATAGCGGGTTAGGCCTCCTTTTGTTCCGATCCAGATATAGCCTTGCGGATCCTGGGCAAAACAATATATGACCGGATCGGCCAGGCCTTGATCCGGAGTTACGGATTCGAAGTCGTCGGCATAAGGATTACCTACGCAAATATATGTCGAACAGACTGATAATAGTAGAAATAATAATTTTCTCAACATAAGTCGTTCCGCAAAAATAAAGGTTATTTTTTAAAACATAGTTCTTTGTTTTGTTTTTCACATTTATTGTCTATATTTCGCTATCATTTTCTGATGGAATTCGATAAATAAGATGGATTTATTTACTAATAACTGAAGTTATGAAATATAAGGTGGGTCATAGTCAAAAGAAAAGCCGGTTTGAGGTTGAAATACAGGGAAGTACAGCTTATCTGGAGTATGTTATTGCCGACGGCGTGATGGATATTCTGCATACGGTTGTGCCGATGGAACTGGAAGGTAAGGGAGTCGGCTCGGCATTGGTAAAACAAGCATTGGAATATGCACGGGAAAGTCATCTGAATGTAGTGCCTTCTTGTCCTTTTGCAGAAACATTCATGATTCGGCATAAAGAATATGAAGATTTATTACTTTCTTAAGTTTCCGCTTTATTCTTCAATAAGTGTAGCCCGGCATTTTTTTAATAGAAGCGCCGGGGAATATGATAGTTTGGCCTTTCTTAAACCGGGTATACCTAAATCTTCTTCCCGGTTTATATAAGTAAACTGTTCCGGGATTCTGGAAGCAAATTCCTGATTCATTACGGTGTAAGCCCCGTCAAAATTTGTATCAGCCTTTTCTATGTGTACACAGAATGTATCGTAATTGACCGGGGCTCCGTAAGTAAAAGCTACGATTTCATTATCTACCCATAAGGCTCCCCCTAGAAGGGCCAGTGTCTCAAAGTGTTCCATGGCAAATTTCATGGCTTGTTGTTCGTATTGCAAATTGGGATCGTCCTGGCAATCGTGTTCTTCACACCATTTTGCAGCCAGGTCCAGGCAATGAGGAACAATGGCCGGAGTCAGCGGTAAATATTGATAATCGTATTTTTTACGGAAACGGTTTGCATGATTGCGTTTCGGTTGGTAGTCTTTTCCTCTGAGTGTGACTAAGTTTTCGCGGATGTAAAGATAGTCGGCATGATCCCGCGGGTAATGGTATTTGAATTTTTGTTCAAAATATTTTTCAAGCTCATTTTGAAGATAAGGAGAGGAACCGAAAAACATCAGAGGCTGTTTGTTGTTTTGGGCTTCTGTATGTAGTATTTCTAACGTTTCAGCCGTATTTCCTTCTCCGAAAGGTAATGTATAAATCGAATTGCCGTCGTGGTAGCGGAAGCGTATAACCAGTTGTTTACCGATCAATGTATAACTGCTTTCGTTGAGAAAATGCCAACAGCACAGGTTGCAAATGGATAAGTTGTTGTCACGGTATTCGCCGGGTAGGGTGTAGGTGGTGATTAGCTCTCTGATTTCCGGTGTGATGGGTTGAAACGTAAGCATAGCCGTATATTTATTTTTAATTTACGATTTATATTTTTCTCTTCCAGAGAAGGAATTGTAAATGTAATCTAAAATCGTCAATCTACAATTTAAAACCTGGGTATATGGTTTTGTTGCTTAAACGTTTATACTTGCACTAAGGTTTTGATGGAAAGGATGGATTTTAGTTTACCGATGCAGCGGTCGTAAAAGGGGACTTTTTTCCGGGAGTTGCTTTTGTATTTTAGGAGTGTTGCATAAATCCGTATCCCGGCCGATTGTGTCCAGGAGCGGAAAACGGGATTCGGACGATAGGAAGGCAGATAGGAAAGCAGGGTTTCCGGATCGAAACGATCAGACCGGATTCCTGCTCCGGCACGTGTTGCATCGAACGCATTGCATTCCTGCTCGATGTGTACAGGAACCATGAGTACCGGTTTTTGTAAATAAAGGGCCTCGCAGACTGATTCGAATCCGGCTGTGGTGGCAAATGCTTTACATCCGGCCATATAGTCGATAAACAGATTGTCGTCGATTCGGTGAAGGGTAAGGCCGGGTGCGATCTCCTGGGTTTCGGGAGCATTTTTCCGGTCCCAGAAAAAATGGAGAGGATAATGCGGATAGCGCCGGTGCCATTCGGCAATTTCTTCCACGTAGCCGTTATTGAGCAGATAGCCGTGAATGTAATTACCTCGTGTCGGTTTTCGGGATAGAACTTCTTCCCGTAGTAATGGCGGTACGATAATGATTCGTTTTTTAGGGTCTTCGGGGAAATTATAGAATGAGAGTGCGAGTTTGAGTGAAGAGCCGATGGCAGTTAAGCGGGTGAAAAAGCGGAGAGAGGCGAGTTGAATCCATGGTTTGCGGGGAAATACAAAGTCTTTATGAAGAAAAAGGTATTGATGACCAATGCAAACCATTGGAGTTTCAGGATGTCTGAACAGGTATGTCAGTCCTGTCATTAATTCATAAAAATTAATGACCATATCCGGTTGCAGCTCCTTGATTTTTCGGTCTATGAAACCGATACTTTGCCTGAAAGCAGGTAGTTTTTTCAGATTGAAAGCCACACTTTTCAACAGTGGTGAACGTTTATTCAGTGGTGTCGGTAAAAAATTCGGACTTTCGAAACTGTATACAGGCGCTTTTACTTTGGTTGTGAAGAAGGAAGGTATTTCACGGCGGCTGCTTTTGCCGACAAGTATCGCAACGACCTCGTCACCTTGCTGTCTTAAGATTTGTTCTAATGTTATCGCTTGGGTAAAGTGTCCCCGGCCTTCTCCCTGAATTGTGAAAATAAAACGCATGGATCGGATATTGAATGTTGGCTCTATACGGCTATTTTTAATGTTTTTTCCTGCATTTTTTCATCTTTATTGTAATCGTATACTTCCCAACGGCCGTCCGGATACTCGACGAGTGCACTGAGTGATTCTACCCAGTCACCCGAATTCAGGTAATGTACTTTTTCGTACCAGGTATCGGCCGGTTGATGGATGTGCCCGCAGATGATACCGTCAAAGTGGCGGTTTGCTGCAATCTGTACCAGTTCTTTTTCAAAATCTGAAATGTAGGATACGGCTGATTTTACTTTGTGTTTGATACGTTGGGAGAAGGAGTAGTAAGGCTTACCATGCCGGCGGCGATAGTTATTCAGTATTTTATTCAACCACAGCAGGAATGAGTAACCGTAATCACCGAGTTTCGCCAGCCAGATCATATGGGATGTGATGGTATCGAAGATATCACCGTGTGTAACATAATAGCGTTTCCCCTTAGATACATGGACATAGTCGCTGACAATAGAGATGTTGGGGAGTATTAACGGTACTAATTTGTCAAGGAAGTCATCGTGGTTTCCCCTTACATAAATAACCTGTGTCCGATGGTTTTCCATCATTTTCATGATGACTTTGATCAGATCGGTATAACTTTTTTTCCAACGGCCGAAAGGATTCTTTTGTAGTTTCCAACCGTCGATAATATCTCCGTTCAGGATAAGTTTATCGCAATCAACACTTTTCAAAAAACGAGTAAGTTCGTCTACTTTTGAATGTTCAGAACCCAAATGTACATCCGAGATAACTACTGTTGAAACTTTTAATCTGTCGTTCATAGTTCTTTTTTTACTTATACAAAATAAATCCGTTTTTATGAAGAATGCGTTAAAAATGAGTGACATATATGTTACGATTGACTGAGGCTTTATTTTGATTTACGGTTTTGCTGGCCTGCAGATTTTGTTGATTCCGCGGATTTGATTTTAGATTTTAATAGACCATATACGCTGGTCTTTAGAAGATTTTGATTTACGATTGGATGCCGGAACCGATGATTTGTTTTTTTATTTTTGAAATAAAAAATAAACAAGCTTAATTTACATACGTATATTTTAAAAAGTGGTTTTCGCCTTGCGTCTGCTTTTATGAACGTTGTTTTCTATTTAAAAAAGTTGAAATTATGGAAGATTTGACATTAACAACTCCTTCGATATTGTTCTCGGCCATATCCTTGATTATGCTGGCCTATACAAACCGCTTTCTGGCCTATGCCTCGGTGATCCGTAATTTGAAAAATGAGCATGAAAATAATCCGACACCTATCACTCAAAGACAGATCGATAATTTGAGAAAAAGGCTCTATATTACCCGTTCTATGCAAATTTTCGGAGTGATGAGTTTATTACTTTGTGTCGTGTGTACGCTTTTTATTTACGTTGGCTGGCAAATGGCTGCCGTCTATATTTTCGGAGTGGCATTATTGCTTTTGGTTATTTCACTCGGATTATCGGTGAAAGAATTGCTTATCTCTGTCAAAGCACTGGAGTTTCATTTGGACCGGGTAGATCCGGAGAAAAAAGAAAAATAATACAATGGACAGAGTCGGAAATTGAAATATTGAATCTACAGTTGAGGCTTGGATGGATATCTCTGATTGGAATATCTGTTTTGTGCATTTGTCTAATAATGAGACAATAAGTGTCTATTTCTTTTACAAGTTTAAAGGATTATGTGTATGTAATATTCTTATATACAGCAGTTTATTAAAATGGCATATGTTTTGTTAATTTATGTATACAAATGATTCGGATGTATGAGATTGTTCACGATTATTACCCGGCAATTGTCGCGAAACAGGTTGTATATTTTTATAAACCTGATGGGATTAAGCGTTGCGATAGCAATTAGTCTCCTTGTCTATAGCTTTGTTGTAAAAGAAGTACAGACGGATGAATTCCATCGGAATGGTGAGAATATTTATCGTATATTGGGCAAGGAAAAATCTGACGATACCTATAGCAGCGAGCATTGTGGGTTGCTGGCTCCCTCGGTTTTGAGACAAATCAGCGGGATTGAGGATTTTGTTCGTATTTGGCCGCAATCAATGGAAATAAAGACGGAAGGGATGGCCGATTTTAATGCAGTAGAAACATGTTTTCATGCTGATTCTGCTTTTTTCAGTGTTTTTACTTTTCCGTTGGTGCATGGGGTATTTTCTCAAAATCTGCCTTTTCGATGGGCTGTGATTTCGGAAAGAGCGGCCCAAAAATACTTTAAGGATACGGATCCTGTCGGACAAAATGTTTATGTCCGTTCGGATATGTGGTTTCCCAAGCCTATTCCTTACCAGGTGGTCGCTGTTATGCGGAATATTCCTGCCTGGTCGACATTACAAACGGATATTGTATTGGATTATCGTTATACGGAACAATTTACGGACTGGAACAATAATTTTTTGTCTCTTACTTATGTACAGTTAAGTCCGAAAAATTCCATTCAGACGATAGAAGAGGATATTAAAAAATTTTATGCAGTCGTCCAGCCGGAAACAGAATACCAATTCAGGCTTCAATCCCTCGGTAGTGTTTATTACCACGGAGAGAATGTTGAATACAGCAGTGATTATAAAGCACCTCAGGGTTCACTGTTTCTTACCCGTTTGCTTGTCGGGATTACCTTGCTCATATTTTTTCTTTCGTCTTGTAATTACGTCATGATCAAAGTCGTACAGAGCCAACATAATTTGAGAATGTTTGCCATTCAACGTTGTTATGGTGCTGATAATAAGAGTGTATGGATTCATTTTCTGGTAGAGACAACGGTGTATTTCGTGCTTTCGGGAATTATCGGAATTTGTTTAGCCAGGTGGCTTTTTCCGGCTTTTCAGGAAGTAATTACACCGGGATTTCACTATTCTTTCCCGTTCAGTGTCGCAAGTGTTTTTTGCTTTATTGGCATATTATGTGTATTTATTGTTTTTATTAGCGTTTCTTTGAGTTATTATTTTCTGAATAGGTTAAATACCGGTGGAATAAAAGAATCTGTTGATAAGAAAGTTTCCGTATTTGATTTGCGGAAGGTTTTGGCTTTTGTTTCCGTGGCCATATTTTCTTTATTGTTTGTTACGGCTACGATTGTTAATCGACAAATCGGTTTTCTTAAAAACAAAGATTTAGGCTACAGTGTCGAAAATGTATTGAGTGTCTCCGGTAGTAATGAAGTTATCAAAGCTACGTTATCGGGTAATCCGGATATTTTGTCCGTAACCTCGGGGAGCACTCCCTTGCCTATGGAAGAGCCTTCTTTTTTAAAATTGACCTGTCAGTTTGATAACGGACTTATGCCGGAAAAAGCCGAAATTATCAGTGGAGATGCTGATTATTTAAGTACCTACCGGATACAGTTGCTGGAAGGTAAAAACTTCGATCCGGCAACAGATCCGCAAAATACAGGGGTTATTCCTTTGCTTGTCAATCAGCAATTTGTTCGAAAATCCGGACTGAAACAGGCTGTTGGTACCCTATTCAGGGGCAGGACTTTTGACGATGAGCCGTTTTCAAATTTTAAAATTATCGGTATTGTTAAAGATTTTTATGCTCATCCCTTGTATAAAGAGATTGATCCTTTAGTGATCAGTTATAGTAAAGGCTCTTATAGCCATGGATTTATGAACAATGATATAACGACAATTTGTTATATGCCGTTGAAAAAAACGGAAGTGCTCCAATTTTTGCATGAAAATAATCTTACCTGCTATTATGTGTACGATTATGCACGACTTTATGGGAAAGAAGAAGCTTTTATGCGTTTGATCAATATCGTAGCCGTGATCGCTATATTTATCGGGGGGCTCGGTATATTTGCCTTTTCCGTGTTTTTTGTCGCCAGCCGCAAGAAGGAGGTGGCTCTGCGGAAGATCAACGGTGGTTCGGAATGGGCTATTCAAAGACAACTTAACCGGGATTTTGTGGTGTTGACATTGTGGGCTTGCCTTTTTAGTATTCCGTTAGGGTATTATCTCATCAGCTCCTGGTTGGAAAAATTCGCTTGCCGGATTGAACTGAATTGGTATTTTTTCATCCTGGTAGCACTCTGCTGTCTGACCTTTGTCTGTCTTGTCGTTACCTGGCAAATCCGAAAAATAGTAACCCTAAATCCCGTAGAGTGTTTGAAGGAGTTGTAAAATTGCTTTATAAAGGCCGGTTGGCGTACATGTCATTGAAGTTAACAGGTTGTTTTTCAATTTCATCGTTTCCCTCGGACAGTTCGGCACCGGTTTGGAGGTCTTCCTGTGCTCCTTCCATGTCGCCTTTCAGTTCTTTTGCCCGGCCTCTGGCGGTGTAGGCTCGTCCGAAATCAGGTTTGTTTTCAATCGCTTCGTCAAAATGCCGGATTGTTTCGTCGATCAGATGCCGGTCCAGCAAAATACGTCCGGTTTCCAGATAGGCCTGTTCGTGGAAAGGATTTAATTCCACGACAGTGGCATAATCTTGTAAAGCAGCTTCTGTATTTCCAAGTGCTTCATAGATCGCAGCTCTTTGCAGGTAGGTACTTTCTTCTTCGGATGAAATGGAAATGGCTGTATTTGTGTCGTTTAAGGCGTTTTCATATTCTTTGAGTTCCATCCAAATGGAAGAACGTAATAGAAATAATTCCATGAAGTCACTTTTGATACCGGCTGCTTTATTCAGATCATCAATTGCTTCTTGCTGTTGTTGCATCATTTGCCGGGCTTTTGCCATGAAAAAATAAGCTCTGAATTCTGCCGGGTTTTTGCTAAGTACATATTCGCAGTCAGCGATAACGGCTTCCGGTTGTTGTTCCCGGAGATATAGCTGGGCCCGGTTTAAGAATGTATCTGTGTGTTCCGGATCAATTTTTACCATCCGGGTGTATATATCGATGGCTTCTGTCGTATCGTTTTCCTGAATATAAACCAGTGCCAGGTAATTCAAGGTTTCAAATTCTTCCCGGATGGCAAGGGCTTCGGTAAAACAACGGATGGCATAGCCTGTTTTACCGATTTTCATCGCTTTTAATCCGTCATATTTGAGAATATCGAAATTCCGTTCTTGGTTTTTGTCCTGAGCCTCTTCCGGTTGTTCTGCCTCACGACCGAAAAGTGATTTGAAAATACCCATTATTGTTCACTATTTTGTTTATTTTCAGAGTCGAAAAAAGGAATCGGATTATCGGAATGAATTGCATGAAAACCGCTAAACCTTTTGTACACTCATTTATATAAACGGCAAAATAACAAAAAGCTGATTAAAAAAGCAAGTGTATATGAAGGAAGTCGTTGCCCGATTTGTTATCTTTATCCCCGGTGAATTTTAAATTAAACGTTGATATATGAAAAGAATGTTAATTATGGCGGGACTTGTTATGGTATTAGGAGCCTGTAACAGCCCCGGAAAAGATGCTAAGTCATCGGAAAATCCTTTTTTTGCGGAGTATACGACTCCGTTCGGAGTCCCTCCTTTTGATAAGATTAAAATAGAGCATTATAAACCGGCTTTTCTGAAAGGAATGGAAGAACAGAAGCAGGAAATTGATGCTTTATTGAATCAGCGTTCAATGCCTGATTTTGAAAATACCATTGTAGCTTTGGATCAGAGTGGACGTTTGTTAAGTAAAGTCAGTTCTGTATTTTATGGTTTAAATAGTGCCAATACTTCGGAAGAAATGCAGGCATTGAGTAAAGAGTTGGCTCCGCTGTTGTCGAAGCACCGGGACGATATTAAACTGAATCCGCGCTTGTTTGCCCGGGTAAAAGAGGTGTATGAACGTCAGAAAGATTTCAATTTGGATAAAGAACAGACGGCTTTATTGGAAGATACGTATAAAAGTTTTGTGCGTGGCGGGGCTAATCTTTCTCCGGAAAAACAAGAGAGGCTGAGAGCATTGAACAGTGAAATTTCATTGTTGCAACTGACGTTCGGGCAGAATATGCTGAAAGAGACGAATGCCTTTCAATTGGTTATCGACAATCAGGAAGATTTGGCCGGTTTACCGGCTTCTCTGATTGCAACTGCTGCTGATGCAGCGAAGGTGGCAGGCTTGGAAGGAAAGTGGGTGTTTACTTTGCACAATCCCAGCATTATGCCTTTTTTGCAATTTTCAGAACGGAGACCGTTGAGGGAGAAAATTTTCAAGGCTTATATAAATCGGGGAAATAACAACAATGAATCTGATAATAAAGAAGTTGTAAAGAAATTAGTAAGTCTTCGTCTGGAAAAAGCGAAATTGATGGGGTATGACGATTACGCTGCTTTTGTATTGGAGGACCGGATGGCTAAAAACGAGGCGAATGTTTACCGTTTGCTGAATCAGGTTTGGGAACCGGCTTTGCGTAAAGCGAAGGAAGAGGCCGGCGATTTGAAAATTGCAATGAAAAAAGAGGGGGTAAAAGACGAGCTGCAAGGTTGGGACTGGCGTTATTACAATGAGAAGGTCATGAAGGAAAAGTTTGATATCGATGAAAATCAGCTTCGGCCTTATCTTAAATTGGAAAATGTACGGGAAGGGATGTTTTATGTTGCCAATAAACTGTACGGTATTACTTTTACGGAATTGAAAGATATGCCTAAACCGCATGAGGAAGCTATTGCTTTCGAATGTAAAGATACCGACGGTACGCACCTGGGCGTTTTGTATATGGATTACTTTCCGCGTGCCAGTAAGCGGGGCGGAGCCTGGTGTGGTACATATCGTTCCCAGACTTATAAAGATTCCGTGCGTGTTGCACCGGTTGTGACGATTGTTTGTAATTTCACAAAACCTTCGGGAGGCCAACCGGCTTTGTTAAGTCCTGATGAAGCTTCGACGATGTTTCATGAGTTCGGTCATGCCTTACATAACCTGTTTAAAGATGTTCATTATTACGGAGTTTCGGGCGTACCGCGTGATTTCGTGGAATTACCTTCTCAGATAATGGAACATTGGGCATTTGAGCCGGAGGTGTTGAATGTATATGCTAAACATTATCAGACCGGAGAAATGATGCCGAAGGAATTGATCGGGAAACTTGAAAAGAGTGGGAAATACGGACAAGGGTTTGCAACGGCAGAATATGTTCAGGCTTCTGTTCTGGATATGGATTATCATGTATTGAAGGAGATTCCGGCAGATTTTGATGTAGAAAAATTTGAAGCCGCCAGCATGAAACGCTTAGGTGCATTGAGGCAGATTCCGCCCCGTTACCGGACCACTTATTTCAATCATACGATGGGAGGTGGCTATACGGCCGGCTATTATAGCTATATGTGGGCAGAAGTTCTGGATGCAGATGCTTATCAGGCTTTTGTCGAGACTGGCAATATCTTTGATCCGGAGACAGCCGCTAAGTTCAGAAAATATGTCCTTACACCTGGTGGTATTGACGATGCGATGGTTATGTATACCAATTTCCGTGGAGCAGAACCGGGTGTAGAGCCTTTGCTGAAGAACAGAGGATTGAAGTAAAGGAGAAGAACAATCGATTTGCGGTTTTGATTGAATTCTGTAGCACCCGGGTAGCACCCGGGGACGGGGATAAAGTGCTATTTAACTTTTATAGCACTTTATCCCCGTCCCCGAGTGCTACTAAATCGTGACCTTGAAATATTGAAAGTTGATAACTTGCTTGTTTTCAATGCAATATAGATGTTGTGTGTTATTCCGGCCGAGTTTACTTAAAGCAAACAAACCGCTGCAGATCAATTCTACTGCGGTTTTTCGTTTCTCTAAATCCAGATTGACGAAATAAAACCAATCGTGAAATCTCCTGCTTAGAATCATTTTGGAAATGAAAAAGCCTTCCCTATTTCCCAATACCGTCCCTATAGTTCTTGGAATTCAATCAGCCCTGACAGGTTCAATATCCATATTTTACAATGGCTTTCATCGGTCTGCGCATAATCCTTTCAGGCACGCACACTCCTATACAAAACTCTTCGAATACCGGACCAATAATTACATCGTAGCCCAATCACTATTCAGTCCTAATTGGTGTATTTAAAAATCTAATGACTGACAGAAATGCTTTCGAGCAGTTCAAACAATTCTTTCTTTTTCAGGGGCTTGGTCAGAAAAGCATTACAGCCTGCCTGCAAAGCGTTTTCTTTATCCGTATCAAATGCATTGGCCGTGACTGCAATAATAGCAATGTCTTTATTAAATTTCCGGATTTTCTGTGTAGCTTCCAATCCGCCCATAACCGGCATTCTCATATCCATAAATATAACATCAAAGGGTTCTCTACTGACTTTTTCAACAGCTTCCTGACCATTATAGACCCGTTTTAGATGATGCGAGCACAGGATACGTTCCATAAGTAAATAATTGCTATTATTATCTTCAGCAACCATAATTTTTAAACACCGTGTATTTACAGGCGGCGTTTCAGGTTTAAAAACAGCTTTATCCGAAAGTCGTTCCCGAATCTTTTCGCCTGTTTCAAGTTTAGCTTCACAAGGCATCCAGGCCCAAAAAGTTGACCCAACTCCAGGCTCAGACTCAAACCCGATTTTCCCCTTTTTCCGTTCAACGATAGCACGGCAAATCGCCAGTCCCAATCCGGTTCCCTGTGCAAAGTCATTTAATTTCTGGAAACGCTGAAACACGCGGTAATGATTTTCTTTAGCTATACCGACTCCGGTATCTTCAACATATAAACGTATTCCGCCATCAACATACTCGTAGCCCATTTTGATATGCCCGGATTTAGTACATTTAATAGCATTCGTGACAAAATTTATACATATTTGCTTCAGGCGGTTTTTATCCAGGGTTACCCAGCATTCAGCATACGGATTATCCAGTATAAATTCAATCCCCGGATCCGTCACTTTCAATCGCAGTGTTGAATATAAACTATCATATAATTCGGAAACGTCAAAATATTCCGGATGCAATTCGATCATGTTAGCCTCTATTTTCGATAAATCCAATATATCCCCGATCAAACGCAGCAAAAGTTCATTATTCTCAGAAATTATATTTACATATTCCTGTTTATCTTGCTCATTATCGCTCAAAGCCAATAAATCGGAAAAACCGACTATAGCATTCAAAGGTGTACGGATTTCATGACTCATATTAGCGAGGAATGCCGACTTCAACCGATCTGCCTCTTCCGCTTTTTTCTTGGCTTGAAGTAACTTTTCCTGATATTCTAATTCTTGGGTAATATCCCGCTGAATAAAAGTAATGTCGGCGATTTGCCCCATTTTATCCTTGATTCCTAAAAATTTACAATCAAAATAAAGATATCTGTCATGCAAAAAACGAAGAACAACATTACCGGACGATTGTCCTTTATGAAGAATAGACTCCAGGGTAACTATAAACTTTTCCCTATCTTCCGGATGAATCCTTTCCAAAGCATTTTCCAACGAAATCTTTTCAGTGCTCAATTCATTTCTGACCGGATAAAACATTTCCTCTGCAACATTGTAATTCCAGGCAATCAAATTACCCGCCTCTAAAGCCAGAGCTAAGTTCCGGTGAATGGTTTCTATCTTCTTATGGCTTTCGATCAAGGCAATTTCCTGATATTTTTTTTCAGACACATCTTCACATGTCAGGAGATAACCCAATATATTCTGCTGATTATCACGCATAATGACAATCTTGGTGATAAAATATTTTCGTTGTCCACGAATTGTCGAACCTAAAAAATCATGCCCCAGCTCAAAATCATAATCCGTTTCAAAAGCAACATCTTTTCCTTGCTTTAATGCTTCTTTATCTTTATCCTCCACATTCGGATCTTTGAAAATATTAATCCCGAGCACATCCGTTATTCCCACTCCAAACATTTTCAAAGCTGTCTGATTAGCATATATCAAACCACCATCCTGACCATAAATAACAACTCCTTGTGAGGAATAAGAAGGAATAAGCTTTAAAAGATCTTTTTGTTCCTCACTATATTGGTCAGCATTTATATTTTCCATAGCGTTGTAAAGAATTATCGGTGCAAAGTTAGATAAAATTGTTCTGATAATTGGATGAAAACAGTAATGTTTTAATTTTCAGCACAGGGGGACTGGGGTGGTCCTGTTCGGCAGAAAAGTCCCTCCAATTTGAGAGATCAAAAAACCATATCAGTTACTAACAATTATGTTTTTTTGTTGATAACTAATTGTTTTATAATGCATTGACTTGTGTTTAAATATCTGTATTTGTTTTCATAAACAATAGATATATGTCAACCATCTTTAATCAGAAAATTGATTTGATTCAGCTATTGCGTCAGATTCCTGATGAACATATCCTCAAAATAGCCACCAAAAGTAAGGTCGATCATTATGCCAAAGTCTTGAATGGCCGTCTGATGTTTTATTTATTTTTATCTGGCATCCTGCGTACGGATAAATTAAGCCAGCGTGGTCTTGCCGATTCTTTTTCTTCGCCTTTTTTCCGGACTTTATTTAATTTTAAAGGTAAACCAACGATATCCCACAGTTCAATATCTGACCGTTTGTCCACGATGAATACTGTTTTTTCCGTGAATGTTACGAAACAATCTATCATATATTCAGTTCTTTATACAGTACCCGTGAAATCGAAAACCTGTGTCTTCAGCGTGTGGACAGTACTCTTGTAAGTGAAGCGTGTAACTGCCTGCAACAGGGCATATCCTGCGGTAATCTCTATGGGAAAAAGAAAATGATGAAGTACACCATCAACTTTGACAGCATGTTCGCTTTTTTTGCCACGATTCATTCGGATGATCGTGAAAGCAATGAGTCCGTGGTTCTTCCTCAGAATGTAATGGGTCATTTTCAAAAGGTCAAAGATCATTCTTCTGTTTATATTCTTGACCGGGGGCAAAATTCAGCAGAAGCATTTAAGGCGATGAAAAGTCATGAGGGCCTCCTTTTTGTTAGCACTTTATCCCCGTCCCCGGGTGCTATTAGATGAAAGAAATTTTTATAGAGTAATTTCCAGGTGTTATACGGGCGATCCGAAAAGCACCTTTTTCATCTGTTATGGTTCCTTTAATCAAGGAATCTCTTTCGGTAAACACGAGAATATTGGCATAAGCAATCGGCTCATAAGTAGCTTTATCCAAACCCCGCCCTCTAACCTCTGCTTTTTGAGCATAACTATTTATGCCCAAACCCAAAAAACAAGCGATACATAATAGAAAAAATGTTTAAATATCATAACAATAGAATTTTAGTTAAAAAGAAGATTATTTCGCAGAGGAACAACCTTCTTCAAGATCGCCACTTCTCCCAGTAATCAGAATAAGCCACGGCCTTCCTTAACCACATCATCACCAGCAGAACCATTACAGCATCTTTCATTATGCTTGTTCTTGTCGCTTACACCGAAATCACTTTCGGTACCTGCGGCACATCCGCCGCTAAATAGCTCAAAATCAAGTAGAGTAATAATTTGAACGTTTCATTTTTTACGACCAAGGAGTAGCGATATACCCTACTTTATTGCTCATTCAGTTTATAAAGATAAAAAAATATTTAATTGACGATAAAATTTTAATAAAGTACATAAAATATCTGGCAAATACATATAAAATAATGAGCGGCCGGAATTAATTCATTACTAAGGACTAGAGAGAATAAGTGGAATGGAAACTGATTATCGAATAGAAATATTATCTTACCTATCGGTAGTACTCAGTGTATCAGTACGCTATACAAAATAAATGCAATACCGAACCGACAAAGGCTATCAATCTGATTTTCAGAATGAAAACCTGATCTCTGAAAAAAAAGGACTGCCTGACAACTAAAGCCAGACAGTCCCTTTTATTGTTATAGATTTAGGTTTAACGTAGACCCGAATCTTGTGTTGTTGACTGGCAAGCAGAGCCATCATTACAACAGTGTTTGTTGTGTTTGTTCTTGTCCGCTGCAGCGAATGCATCTGTCACAACTTGTCCTCCACTGTAAAGTTGGAAACCTTTACTTTTCATTACTTGTTCGTTCTCTAATGATTGAACAAATTTTTCGATTTTACTAACTTTTTTTTCCATAGCACAAATGATTTGATTTGTATTAGACACTAGCAATTTATGTAATTAATTATTCCCTATTCAAAAAGGGATAATATTTTCTGCGTAAGAACGATAAATGGAAATAAACGTTTGGATTTAATTACTAAATGTTCAAATTATTACAAAACAACATTTGATAAATCCACACCCTATTTATTTACCGGTGGGTCTATTATTGCCAGATGTGTCATGGTGTTCATTTATATTATCCGCAAATGATATTCAATGCTAAATTTCCCTTAGAGAATAAATTTTGGTTTCCCTCTTCTTTGTTTAGGTTCTAGAATATTTACGGAATTTCTTGTTATATTAACCTTTTTTTCTAATTAAATAAATTAAGGAGCTTTATTACAGATTACTAACAAACATTTTTATTATAGTAGAAGAGTGCTACTGGCATTACAACAATGTTCATTATGTTTATTTTTACCCGAGCCATCATTACAACAATGTTCATTATGTTTATTTTTATCCACTGCCATAACGCTATCCATTATTAATGATCCTCCACAGAATAACATAAAACCTTTATCTCCTATTAGTTGTTCGGATTCTAAAGAATCAACATAACTTTTTATTCTACTAATTTTTTTCATGATTCATAACTTTTTAATTATATACTATTTTTAAAGATTAAATATATTGGTCACAGTAATACATCTCATTATTCTTCGATGCTCATGAACTTAAAATTACGCCACAGTACAGTTGAAATGCTGAGTCGTTAATTATCTATTATTTTCCGATAATTTTCTAGAAGGAGAATCTTTGTTAAATTTCTTCTAGACTTTTTTAACCGTAAGCAATTTACGGTAAAAAGAAGTTATAATATAAATAGGAATTTTCTATTCTGTGAGTGGATAGGTTCTACCTTTAAACGTAATTATTCTACTTATGAATGAATAGCTTATTGATTATAACAATTTAATCTTTCTGGAGAGAAATTAGTGAATATTTTATATATTTCAATTTTCTTACTGATATTTTAACATTATTTCCGTTTTGCAAAGATGCTATTCTATTCTTTATATTGATTTTTACTATCTTATTTGTATTAATAATACAATTACGATGAACTCGAATAAAATAAGAAGGTAATAAACGCTCTATATTATTTAATGATTTAGAACAGGAAAATTTACTACCATCATCAAAATGGAATGTACAGCAATCTGAATCAATTTCTATATGTGAAATATCCTTTGTATTTATTGGAGTGATTTCCTTTGAAGTCTTAATTATTATTGTTTTATCCATAATCTTTATCTTAATGACTCTACATTAGAAATACTTACAAAATATTGATAAACAAAAATATATAATTTAATAATAAATACGGCACTTAACACAAGTTATCTAAGTTGATTTTTTATTAAATTATAATAAATATTTTTCCTGTCTATTAAAATCTCATGATTCCCAACTTCCGCAACTTTCCCATGATTTAAGACTATAATGGTATCGGCATTTCTAATGGTACTCAAACGATGAGCGATGATTACTACTGTTTTATCTTTATAGAATTTATTTAAATTCTCACTTATTTTTAATTCATTAATTGAATCTAACGAGTTTGTAGCCTCATCTAACAGCAAAAATTCTGGATTTTTATATACTGCCCTTGCAATCAAAATTCGCTGTTTTTCTCCACCACTTAACATTATTCCATTTTTCCCAATTAGAGTATTATATTGCATAGGAAGAGATTCAATAAAATCATTAATACATGCTATTTTGGCTGCATATATAACTCTGGCTACATCAGGTTTCATATCGGCCAATGCGATATTTTCCATAAAAGTCCCACTAAAAATATACCCATCTTGTAAAACAGCACCACACATAGATCGCCATTTTTCAATATTGACCTCATTAAGATTTTTATCATCTAAAAGGATTTCTCCAGTTTGTACAGGATAAAATCCTAATAATAATTTTAATATAGTAGTTTTTCCACTACCACTTTCTCCAACAAATGCGGTAACCTTTCCTTTGGGAATAGCAAATGAAATATCTTTGATTACATAGTGAGCTTGATTGCTCGAATATTTAAAAGATACATTTTTAAAATAAACTCCCTGACTTAATGTTACATTCGTATAAATATCACTAGCCCTAATCTCGGAATGTGTATTATTAATTTCATTAAGCCTTGTGACAGAGATTTGAGCATCTTGAAAATCTCTAACAAAGTTTGAATAGAAATTAATAGAACCACTAAGCTGACCGATTATATAATTTATACTTATCATTTCCCCTAGAGATAATCTTCCTTCAACAACCCAATATGCGCATAGACCAAGAATAAAATAATTCTTAATATTATCAAGAATATTTACTCCTACGATCTGATAATTCTCCACATATAATGTCTGAAGAAGTAAATTATTTGTTTTCTGAAGTAGAGATTTAGACTTTTGAACTTTTGTATTACTTGCATTATTAATTTTTATATCGGACATTCCTGATATAAGTTCAAAATAATTATTCCGATAATCTGACAATACTTCAAATCTTGAAAAATCTAAGATTGCCCTTTTTTTAAAAAAAATACTTATCCACCCTAGGATAGCTAAACTTGAAAAAAGAAATATAGATACAATAATTAAACTATATGTTCCTAAAAGAGAGAGGAACAGGATAAAGTTAGCAGTTGTAATTAGAAACCTAATAACATGCCGTGTTAAAAAGCGTTGTAATAATTCTAAATCTTGAATTCGTTGAAGCAAATCAGAACTAACTCTGCGTAAGAAAAAAAACAATGGAAGTTTAATTACTTTCCCTAGAAAATCCTCTAGAAATGTAGTTGAAACTTTAAAATTAATTTTCAGTAATAAAAGATCGTACAACGTTGAAAAGAAGATATAACCAATAGCACACGCAAGTTGCCCTAAAATAAATAACTGAACTAATGATATATTTTTAGCACCTATTCCACTATCTATTGTCTTCTGAAACAAAATAGGAATAGCCCAATTCATCAGCAAGGACACCAATACTAATATTATTGAAATGATATACCATTTTGAAAACTTTTGAGAGATTGTCTTTATATGAGTAACTATCTGTTTAACTGCTTGTTTATACTCGCTCTTTTGCTTATAATTACGATTAGAAACATTTATTTCTGCATCTAATAGAATCGCGACCCCTCTTGTATTTTTATCTACGTCAGCACCAATCCAACTTTCAAAAAAATCATTTTTATTCAATTTTAATTTACCAAAGGCTGGATTAGCAATGTAGTAAATCTGCCTTTTCGTATCAATTTTATATAAAACAACAAAATGATTTTGGTTCCAATAAAGAATAGCTGGCAAGGGCATTCTCTGTATGTCCTCAATGCTAATTAAAACAGCTTCGGTTTCAAATCCAGTTTTTCCTGCAGCTTCTGCTAAGTCTTTCACTGTAACCCCATGCATGTCGGGATCACATAGTTTTCTTAGTTCATGTAGTGAAACATTTTTACCATAATACGAACAAATCATTTTAAGGCATGTTGCACCACAATCATTAGAATCTAACTGGTGAAAAAATGGAAATTTCATGTATTATAGTAATATTTCTCGTTAATGAAAGATAGAAAACGTGTCATAATTAATTCGTTTTTTCTATCTTCATTATATACACATTTTAATTTATTCCCTTCCTCTACCGCTTTTTGTGAGCATATTTCTGTACAAATGGGAGCAATCCTACAAGAATAACACATTTTATTTTTAAATCTTGAGTTCAACTTATAAATGCAACTTTTTGGGTGCGGATAATAAGCAATAAAAACATTTATTTTTCAGAGAGGAAAGAGAGACAATGTCCCCCTTTCTCTCACTCTGAATGGATAAAGTTTGCTATCTTTGCTTTAATTGTCCGTCCAAAGAAAAAAAAGTTGCAGATGAGCAAACATATAACCGAGGAACAAAGGTATGCAATTTCTATGATGTTGCAAATACCGATGAGCAAAAAAGCAATAGCGGAAGCTATCGGAGTAGATAAAAGCACTGTTTACAGGGAGATAAAGCGCAATTGCGACGCCCGAAGTGGTAGCTATAGCATGGAGCTTGCCCAGCGAAAAGCAGACAGGCGCAAGCAGCAAAAACATCGCAAGGAAGTGCTTACACCGGCAATGAGAAAACGGATAATAAAGCTGTTGAAGAAAGGATTCAGCCCGGAGCAGATTGTCGGCAGGAGCCGCTTGGAGGGAATTGCGATGGTATCTCACGAAACGATATATCGCTGGATTTGGGAGGATAAGCGGCGGGGTGGCAAACTGCACAAATATCTTCGCAGACAAGGTCGCAGGTATGCCAAACGTGGTTCTAAAAATGCAGGGCGAGGATTTATCCCAGGCAGGGTGGATATTGATGAGCGTCCCGAGATAGTGGAACTGAAGGAGAGATTTGGTGATTTAGAGATAGATACAATTATTGGTAAGAACCACAAAGGTGCCATTCTTACCATTAACGACAGAGCAACAAGCAGGGTCTGGATACGCAAGTTGTCGGGAAAAGAAGCCATCCCGGTAGCTAAGATTGCAGTATGGGCACTGCGGAAAGTGAAAAACTTAATACACACAATTACGGCTGACAATGGAAAGGAGTTTGCAAAGCACGAGGAAATTGCGCAAAAATTGGAAATAAAATTCTATTTTTGCAAACCATACCACTCATGGGAACGTGGTGCCAATGAAAACACCAACGGGCTTATCAGGCAGTATATCCCAAAGGGTAAGGACTTTAGTGAAGTAACCAACAAACAGATTAAGTGGATTGAAAATAAACTCAATAATCGACCTCGTAAAAGACTTGGATACCTCACGCCAAACGAAAAATTTAAACAAATTATTAATCAGAATTCTGTTGCATTTGCAAGTTGAATTCAGCAATAATGCTCTATATCTATTCTCTACTCTTTCTTCATCCCAAATAATAGAACCATCTTCATTTATATAACCTTCCCTATTTTCTCTTTTAAAGTCTCGTGCTGTACACTTAAAAATATCCCCATTATAATTGAGTACAGCCGTATTTTTTCTATTACCGTAGCACCACTTTGGGGAAGTAGAATACTTTAATTCGCCAATATCAAAGCCAACTGATTTAAATTTTTCTTTTACAGTCTCTACTTCTTCTTCAATATTTCCTTCTCTATAATCTTGCCACACCCTTTCAAAAGCAATGGAAACATTTTTATATTCACTTAATTCCTTCAAATCATCTACTATCTTAATCATACCCACAATATTTTTATGAGTATAATTAAGTCTAACAGTAACATCAAAATCGTTTTTCACCAAAGACTTTATACTTTCTATTACTTTTCTATAAGTTCCTTTCCCATTTTTTAAAAACCGAGTACTATTGTGTTCTTCCTCACACCCATCAAGAGTAATTTGAAAATTGATTGGCTGATATTCTTTCATTATTTCAATCATACGATCATTTATTAGATAAGAGTTAGTCGTATAATCAAAACGATAGATAATGCCTCTATTTTGACATATTTCTTTTGTAATTTGCATTATTGGTAATGCAACATCATTAAAATTTATCAATGGCTCACCTCCAAAAAAAGATATATCAAATATCTCTATTGGCGTTCCTTCTTTTAAAGTATTAGAAATAAATTTCTTTATACTCTCAACCATAGTAGGTGACATCCTAGATGGTGTTTTAGTTTCATAACAATACCAACAACTAAGATTACAATTTAATGTGGGATTAAGTATTAAATTATAGTGGCTATCTGTTTCGTATTTTTTTATTCTATCAAATAGTAAAAGAGAAGATTCATCTACTTCCTTAGGTAAAACAAATCGTTTGTTTTTTAACTCTTTTAATAACCTATCTGGTAACTCAGAAAAAATTTGCTGTTCTATCTTTTTTGCATTATTAACATCTACTAATAAATAATCATTTCCAAATGAATTATAAACTAATGTAGTAGCTTCGGTAATCGGAATATAAGAATTATAAATACTCGCTTTCATAGGGCTCTTATTTTTGATTATTAAAAGAATAAATGATGCGGAGAGAAACAAAGGGTTTTTCTTTGTAATAATTATTAATGTAAAAATCAGTATCATTTTTTGATATGGTATGATAGTTCAGCGTAGAGAAAACATTATTATACGCTATAATCGCAGCCCAACGATTATTCAAAAAACCTTTTCTTAAAGACATATTGGACACAAAGTAACCGTCTCTTTTTCTTTGTGCATCGTGTATCGGACTCCGATAAGACAAATCCCATCGGAAAGTAAAAGATTGCGGGAGTTTTATCGTATTATTGATTCTACCGCTATATCTTAAACTTTTTACGGTATTATGCTGATTTTCAAAATCCACTTTTAGCCTATACGAGAATAGGGATGACGAGAAATTTACATTCCACCACGTAAAAACATCCACACCCGCCATGAGTTCGACTCCTATATTTGTTGACTTGCCGACATTTTCAGGAGAATACATCAATACATTGGAAGAATCAACCCGGGCATAGTCTTGTGTAACATCACTGGTGTTACGCCAAAAAACTTCCGCAGCAATAAAGTCTCTATTCCACGATTTTTTATAGCCCACCTCATAGGCATTGCTATGCGCTGGTTTTAAATCTCCATTTCCCTTATAATAGGAATACAGGGATTGATACTGTTCCATGGGTAATAAACTCCAATAATCCGGGCGATGAATCCGTTTGGAATAACTGCCGTATAGCTGGGCGGATTCGGATTCGTCAAGACTATAGGATAAATGAAAGGTTGGGAAAAAATCTGTAAAATTATTCTTCGACGGTATGGTTATTCTTTGACCGTTCAAGTCATAACTATAATCTGATTGCCGGTGCGTACTTTCCAGTCTGGCCCCGACTAAAAGTGCAAATCTTTTCCATTCGGTTTCTAAAGTCAAAAATGCAGAATAAATCTTTTGATTAAAATAAACCGATTGATTCAAAGGCTCGTTTGCAAATTTGGTGATTACTCCCTTGTCATCAAATGTTCCGCTTGTGGAGGTGGCCTTCGGTATGTCATCTATGTTGATGTTTAAACCGGACTCTAATGTAATATTTTTATGAATAGGAAGCTTATAACTTAATTTGCCGACAAAAATGGTTTCATTCTTTTCACTTGCCATATAACCTACACGCTCAGTATGTGTAGTATATATCTTAGAATCAATTTGTCGTTCTTCCAAATCCCTTAAATATCCGGCATAATCCAGGTAGAGGGATAAAAGATGCGTTCTTTCCTTATTGAATTTATGATCGTAAGACAGTGTCGCACCAACATACTGATAATTATAATTCAATTCACTTAAATAATCATATCCGTTGTCTGTTACATTACTGAGTTCCGCGATGGATTCATGAACTACCCCCTTACTTTTATTGTGCTTTTTGGTTTTAGAAGGGTAGATATAACCTGAAAAATTTATATAGTCTCTCTCCGTAAAATCATGATTAAAGCCTAATTCTATGTACGATTTGTTTTCCCGATTTTTATGGTCTGTATTCAGTGTCGTTTCATATACTTTATTTTCGCTCTCTACTTTTTGATATTCATTTTCCGAATATTTCTCCCATATATACCTGCTTAACTGTCCTTGTATATACCAACCGCTTTTTTCCCCTTTCTTATCCACTGAAAACAATCCGTAATATTCTCCCCTACTATCCAATTTTAACGTAGAAGTAATGTTGTAGCCCTCTAACCTGTTTTTCTTCAGAATAACCTGGATAATCCCTGCTGTACCTTCCGAATCATATTTTGCAGATGGATTTGTTATTATCTCCATTCGGTCAATTTGATTGGCGGGTATTTGCCTGAGTTTCTCTTCCCCATTGGGAGTAGGATTTCCATTTATATATACTTTAAAAGTTCCATCACCCCGATAAGTCAGCTTACCGTCAAAACTTAACTGAACAGAAGGTACGTTTTCGAGTAAATCCATAGCTACATCCGCACCGGGAAAACTTCGGGCATCAATAACCTTGCGGTCCACCTTATAAGTTAATGGAGGCCTCGAACTTTTTACAACCACCTCTTTTAAATTTTCGGCTAAAACCTCTAATACGATATCGCCTAAATCATTTTTTTCCGTATTCAAAAACTTGTCCTTTAGAATAACGGAGTTATAACCGATGAAAGAAATTTTTATAGAATAATTTCCGGGTGTTATACGGGCGATCCGAAAAACACCTTTTTCATCTGTTATGGTTCCTTTAACCAAGGAATCTCTTTCTGTAAACAGGAAAATATTGGCATAAGCAATCGGCTCATAAGTAGCTTTATCCAAAACCCGCCCTCTAATATCTGCTTTTTGAGCATAACTATTTATGCCCAAACCTAAAAAACAAGTAATACATAATAGAAAAAAATGTTTAAACACCATAATAATAGAATTTTAGTTAAGAAGAAGGTTATTCCAAATCGAACAACCTTCTTCAAGATTGCCACTTCTCCCAGTAATCAGAATAAGCCACGGCCTTCCTTAACCACATCATCACCAGCAGAACCATTACAGCATCTTTCATTATGCTTGTTCTTGTCACTTACACCGAAATCACTTTCGGTACCTGCAGCACATCCGCCGCTAAATAGCTCAAAATCAAGTGGAGTAATAACTTGATTTAACTCTAAAGACTTTACAAAGTCTTTAATTTTGCTAATTTTCTTTTCCATAGTAAAAATTTATTAAATTAACGTCGTTTAGCAATTTATACAAAAAAGCAATATTTTCATGAATAAGACATTGTTACTCTGTATATGTCGCATTTTTACTTTTGAACGTTTAATTTTTTACTACCAACGAGTAGCGATATACCCTACTTTATCGCTCATTCTGTTTACAAAAATAAAAAAATATTTAACTGACGATGAAATTTTGATAAAGTACGTAAAATATCTGGCAAATACATATAAAATAATGAGCGGCCGGAATTAATTCATTACTAAAGACTAGAGAGAATAAGTGGAATGGAAACTGATTATCGAATAGAAATATTATCTTACCTATCGGTAGTACTCAGTGTATCAGTACGCTATACAAAATAAATGCAATACCGAACCGACAAAGGCTATCAATCTGATTTTCAGAATGAAAACCTGATCTCTGAAAAAAAGGACTGCCTAAAATTAGACAGTCCTTCGCTACTTTCGGAAACCGGAAGGAAAAAGGCTTTCCACTTATTTCAGCAAAGTTTTACCGTTATAGGTTACGGATTTCAAAATCTTTTTCGCATTCTCCACGGAGATTGGGGAAGAGGAGAATAATGTACCCGCCCGGTGAGGCTTTGGGCTTCCGGGCTGAGCATCCAGTCCAACAGCTTCAGCGTTTCTTTCGCCTGAGCTTCCGTCCGTTATAAGCCTGTTCTTTATAAAGAATAATCCAGGTAAAACAACTGATCGGATAAGCATCGGATACTGGGGCATTGGTGATCATGGTACGGGTATCTGCGGGCATTTCTCCGCTGGCCGCAGCCGAGATACTTTCTGCGTTCGGACTGATAAAGCGACCCGCCTTATTTTTTAGCTGAGCTATCGGGATATTTAAAGCGAAAGCATATTCAGAACCGACATAGCCGATCGTTCCGGGAGTCTGGCTGATGATTCCGGCCACGCCGGGATTCCCTTTCGCAGCTAAACCGGCAGGCCATTTCAACGATTTTCCCGTACCGACCCGGTCTGCCCACTCCCCGCTTATTTTGGTCAGATAATCGCTGAATACGAAGGTCGTACCGCTACCGTCGGAGCGATACACCGGGTTCAATACCCGATCGGGTAAATTCAGCCCCGGATTGACAGTCTGAATCCGGTTGTCATTCCATCGGGTGATCTTACCCAGATAAATATCGGCTATAATCTCCCCGGTTAATTTCAAATCTTTCACTCCCGGAAGATTGTAAGCCATAACAACAGCTCCCATGTAGGTAGGTACATGCACGGTGGCGGAAGGCATTTCGCTCATTTCCTTATCGGAAAGATAAGCATCGGAACCTCCGAAATCCACGACACGGTCTTTCTGATTGCGTATACCGCCTCCGCTACCGATGCCTCCGTAGGTAACCGAAACTCCCGTTTTATCCTGATAACTTTTAAAAGCCAGATTATAAAAAGGAAGGGGGAAAGTCGCGCTGGCACCCGCAATCGTCCCTTTTTTCCCGTCCGGAACTCCGGCTTCGCAAGTATAGCCGCAGGTAACCAGACGCAGTATTAAAATTCCGATGAATAATAAATTCTTCATTTTTTTAGGTTTAAATTGATTTTAAATTTTTATTCGGATTAGCCGATCGATAAAACCGGAACCATTACCGGTCGTCCCGCTCAGATTTTAAATTCGAGACTCAAATAAGCAAAAGAAGAAGCTTTTCCGCTAGCCGGATTCCATGACGTAAAATTCGGTGCGATTTTCAATTGCTTGATCGGATTATACTGAAGCCCGAACAACAACAGCTGTCCCTCCCTACTGCTCCAATCGTCTTTAGAAGTCAAATAATCGTATCTGCCGAAGACATCGAATTTCGAGGCAAACTTAACGGTAGAATAAACCGAGAAACCGGATTGATTCGCATCTTTCTTGAATTTGGTATGATACATGGCATTATATTCGGCTCCCAGAGAAAAACGCCGGGTCTTATATCCGGCGAAAAGAGCCAGATTCTGCTGATCTTTCGTATCCTCGCCTTCGATATTTTTACTGGAGCTATCGAATAACCCCTAACGGTCAAATTTTGAACCGGATAAAAGGTCAGGCCGATGCCGTAACGATATTTATTGTCCTTGTTCAGTTTCTTATAACCTTCCCTATTGATAAAAGTCAGGTCTGCAGAAAACCAGGAGGCGAATTTGTACTTTCCGACCACCCCCATATCGGCACTGGAACCGAATTTATATTTGTCCTGAAAGGATTTCAGAATATACCGGTATCCCCAAAATTTTTCCTGAATATTGAACTGTTCCAACCCGATCAAACCGAAATTCAAAGTAAAATCTCCGGTCTTCCAACTCAACAGGGCATTGATGAGATAGACTCGCTCATAAAAAGAAAGATCTCCCGCCGGAATCCGGCACTCCCGAATTTTGTTTTCCCGAAGCAATAATTGCCTTTTGGTTCCGTTCAATAAAAAAGTATCGGGAGTGTAAAATTTTCCATGGCGACTCAAAACGATATTCGAAAAACCGGTATCGGTCAGCATACCTTTTCGTACGATAAGAATATCGTCACAACTTCCGCGTGCGCTCCAAAGAGTATTCAGAGACATACGCTCGGCAAACTTATAGGAATAATCGATCGTATCGTCCTCCACCAGGCGTAGCGTACGAATAACCCGACGGGTATACGGAATAAATTCGATTTGCCGAACCGCCCAATCATAAAGGATACGACATTTTACAATCCCTCCCGACAGTTCCGCCGGGGGTGATAATTCCTCCGGACCCACCTCCGGCACCCGTTTGAAAAAAACATTCGCCGTTTCCTGCGTCCGGCGGAGATGTGCCTCCCGATTACAAACCACCCCGTCCCTGATTTTAATAGTTTCCAAAAAGGTCATATCTGAAATTGTTTTAACCGTCCTTATCATCGCTTTTCTGGACCCGACATTCAGAAAGGCAAATACACTTTTTCCAGTACTTCCCGGTATTCGTCTTCACACCGGCTATTGATCGTAATACCGCCACCGCTCCGAAAATACATTTTCTCCTCTTGTTTTTCTACCTAACGGATCATCACTGCCGAATCCAGATCCTTTCCATCAAAATAACCGAATATGCCCGTATAAAATCCTCTCTTTATTTTCTCGGCTCCGGCAATAATACGTACCGTCGCTTCTTTCGGAGCGCCTGATATGGAACCTGCTGGAAGCATATGAAACACGATATCTCCGATACGGGAGGGATAATCGGAAGACAATTTCCCGCTAATCTCCGAACTCACTTGTAAGATTTCCCCGTTAGTCGTCTCTAAACGATCGATATATTGGAACCTTTCTACCCGGGTATCATCGGCAACACATCCTAAATCGTTGCGGATCAGATCTACAATCGTATAATGTTCCGCCTTTTCCTTATAATCTTCCAATATCGTTTTCTCCGCATGCGGCACCGTCGCATTTATCGTTCCTTTCATCGGATACGAAGCTATTTTTCCTTCTTGGATACGCACAAAAGTTTCAGGAGAAAAACAGACCAGCCGTTCCGGAATCAACAGACGATAAGGAGCCCGGCTGAACCTAAAAATATCAGCTAAGCTCAGAGTCGTCCGGATCTCCGTGGCAACTGTAAGATTCAACAGAAAAGAATCGCCCCGCATCAGTCCCTGGCGCACCCGTTGAAATTTTCGTTCGTAATCTTCATAAGCCGGCGGATAACGGACAAAAGAGAAAGAGTGCACGGGAGCTTCCGGAGCTCTGGCATTCGAACTCTTTCCCACCTGCCATAAAACATCCTGCACCTGAAAGGGATTTTCGTAAAAAAAACCCTTTGTGCACTCATAATCCACTCCGAATAAAAAAGGGCGGCCGGCTGCTCCCGCCGCATTCATCAACCGTTTTACCTCAACTGCCTGTAATATGCTGCAAAAATAAATGAAAATCCGGTTTCTCTTACGGTCCCGGCGATTTTCGCTCCCTCTTTCGGAAAGGAGCGGAAACCGGAATCACCGTTTTTTTGCATTTCCGATTTTATTAACCCGCAATTTTTCCGTTAATTTGCCTACCCAATCTCCATTTTATATGCAACGTATTCTGGTATCCCCGTCCCCGGGTGCTACCCAGGTGCTACTTTTAAATTTTTAGGACAAGGGTGGCTGTTCGGAAGAAATATATTATTTTCGTGGAAACTAAAGATAAATAATGAGCTACACTGATGAAAACAAATAAGGGTGAAGCATATAAAAATGCGTTCCGCCCGTTCTTACAGGACAATTACGAGAAGGTGAAGGCGGTAAAATTCTAGAAAGTTATCGGATTGTCGTGCCGGGGTATCTTTGTCACGGTCAGATCAGAAAACAAAATGTATAAACTATGAAAATACTTCTTATCATTATGGGAATGTTGAATTCGCCTTTTTTCTGCACCGATAGAAGGGTGAAGCTGACAGAGGAAAAGAAGTCAGTTCAGACTGGGTATGAGATAGGGAAAAGTGGATTTCACCTTGATAGTGATACATTATCTGCTAATCCAAGCTGTTCTTACAAAGGCAATAACCCTATTGGTATGTATAAAAGATTTGATGTTGATGTTTTCCAGGGGTATTATAATGATTTTAATGTGAACAACTTGAGAGGGTTTGTTTCGGAGTGAAAACAGATACGGTAAGAGTTTAGTCGTTACGAATATTGATGTATCCTTTGAATTATTTCTGCAAGAACGAGGTGTGTTGCCTTTATTCGAGTTGCAGGGATTTAGGTTCTATCTTCTGGCATATATGCTGTTCACAGTAGAGGATTACGAAGAGGCGGACACGATACCCGAAGGCATTGTTCACTCGCTGAAGTTGCGGGATGCCGGAAGGGAACCTTGCGAGTTTATACCGGAACGGCTGGTGCGGTTTAGTGAGGAACAGAGAATGGCAATATTGAACTTCTGGGAATATCCGGAATAATGTATGGAGGACTGATGTACAGCTACGCCACGCCGGACGATTGAAAGAATACCAAAAAAGTTCGGAGGTGGAGCATCAAACTAAGATGTAAAAATTATAAATATTAAAATACCTCTGATTATTTAAGAAGAGGAAAAATAAGAAATAGGATTATGCAAACAAGCATCTTAAAGATAATGTGCTTTTTCACTGCTACGGCTGGATATCTATTGGCTGTATATGTTATTATGCCCTGGATTATGTCGTTTCATCATGTAAAACCGGGATTCAAGGTGACCGATGTAGCCGCTGCATTCACATTTGAATATATTATCGGATGCATCATAGCTTGTGTTATTTGGCTGGTACTTTCGGGCGTACTGGCTCATATCGTCATTAAGGCATGGTGGCTGGGGGGATGTGCGTTGGTAGCAGCCGGTCTTATAATCATTGCGGTAGCAGGGTGGCAGGAACTGACTAAAGAGAGCAAACTAATATCATACGAGGAGTTTTATGATAATGGGGTGATTCGGGAGAGTGGGATGAAAACCAACAATTCTTCGGGTAGAATACATGGCAAAGTAACCAAATACTATCCAAGCGGAGAAATGTGGGCTACCGAAACGTATGTAATGGACGAGCTGCGTGGAGAGTGTGAAATATTCCATAAAAATGGGCAACTCATGGCAAAAGGAACAGGACAGGGCAAAGAGTGGTTGGATGAGGAGCGTGTGCCAATCCCCGATGGTGAGTGGACTTTTTATAGGGAAGACGGGGGCGTAGACGATGTACGGGTTTATAATAGGGGTGAGTTGGTTAGCTCCCAAAATTATCTTTATTTTTATGATTCTGATTGGAGTATTTGTACTATTTCTGATAAAAAACGGTTCACCGGAACCCTTGAAATGTCGGGGATTGTGACCAGATATTATTTTCCTAATCTGTTTAATGGCAAGGTGATTGACGGAAAGTTCGACGGTGAAATCTCCTCCTATTATAATATAGGAGAGAAACCCTCTATTGCAGTGGTTGCCAGGTACAACAAAGGAAAGCTCACGGGAGAATACAGGGCGTATTATACCAATGGGCAACTCTCTTCTGAACGTAATTATCTGGATGGTAAATACGACGGAGAGTATAAGAGCTATTATGAGGATTCTCTTGCCACCCGGCCTCATGGACAATTGAAATATAAAGCTTACTATAATCATTCAGGACGTCATGGTTTAGCTTGTTGGTATTATAAAAATGGTAAAATAGAAGCGGAATCCAATTATGTAAATGGCAAAAAGAATGGTATTTCCCGTCAGTGGAAGGAAGATGGTACATTCATCTCAGTATATCATTATGTGGATGATATAAAAGATGGGGCTTATGAACGCCATGAGGAAGATATCCATACCAAAGGGTTTTATAAAGAAGGGAAAGAAATAAGTTCTGTAAGCTGCCGTTACTATCCGGATGGTAAATTAAAATCTTTACTTGAAACGAGGGGTCGTGATAAAATAGTCCGCAGGGAAGAGTATGATGAAAATGGTGATGTAATATAACTGGTTATGAGCAAAATAGAATTGATTATACTTGCAATTGCCCTGTCTCTGCTCATTTGGAGCGGTTTAATATGGGCTACATCAAAAACACTTTCTATCGGAGGAACTCCAAGTGGTGGTAGTGTCCTCTTGTTTCTGGTCCTGGCGGCGGTGATTCTTTGCGCATTTCCGACTGTTCTGATATGGGCTGTTAATAAATGCAGCGAACCCACTACGCGCAATATAATCTGGGGAGGAGTGATTACTCTCTATTCTGTTTTTCCGGTAAGTGTGGCAATAGGTGAATTGATGAATCTGTATCGTTCGCAAGTGGTAGCGGAAGCAGAAGAGAAACTTCGGGATGAGAAGATTTCTTACGAGGATATGGTTGAAGCAATACTGCGTGCCGGATACCCGGAGGATTACCTGCTGACTTATATGCTTTGTTTGAATAGAATTGATTTTGCAGAGCGCTACATCCGTGAAAACCCCAAAGCAAGGTATCAGAATCTGCCGGATATGATGTACCGCTACTATTCCGCAAACAAGATGGATGATTGGAGCAATTATAACGATTCGCTATCCGGACAAGCTGCTGTTATCGCAACATTTCTACTGGATAACGGATGGGATATAAATGCTACAGGGGAAATAGATATGAATGGAAGTAGCAGTAAAGACCGCACTGCACTTTATATGGCCATTTCAAGCCGGGACCTTCGCACGGCTAATTTACTTCTTGAGCGTGGGGCTGACGTCAACAGGGGTGGTTATTCCTGTCTATGGATAGCTATTTTGATGGATGATGCCAAGCGTGTACAGATGCTCATAGAGCGGGGAGCGCATCTTAACGAAGAGTATGGCGAATCACTGCTATATACGGCAGTGAAAGGGAATAACACAGGGATTGTAAAAATGCTGCTCGATGCCGGGGCAAAGCCCCATAGCAACGAATCACTATTCCCCCTTGTTGACAAACAGACTAATCCTGAATTATGGAGCCTGCTTGCTCCAAAAAACAAATAAACACATTTGCCCCGTCCCCATGATTAGTGATAAAAGGCAGATAGCTGTTTGCTTTAGTAGTTCTAAATCTATATATTCGCACATAATGAAAATTGTTTCATCAGCTCAGGTAAGCAGACTGATAATCGGATGTTTAACAAAAAAATACGAAGTTTATAGGAGAATGAGCGAATATACAAATCAAATATGCTAAAACGGATCGTACAGATAGGAAATATCCGGTTCCCCCTTTACTCCTGAATGGAAATGAAAAGGAAATAGTGTCATTCTGAATTATGAAGAAAATAATGCTGGTATCAGTTTGTATAACGGTTGTGTGCATCCTTATGTATTGGGGATTCTGCAGGGTGTCTGTGAAATTCTACCTCATGCTGATAAATGCCTGGGAACGTAAAATCTGGATGGGGCCAAGTCCCACGCAGAAAGAGGAAAATTATGTCGTTTATCATCACTTTTGCAAAAGTGAACGCACCCTCATAGACAGTATCATTGCCTTCAATGACCGGACGATCCGGCCGGACTCAATAAGAAAATATCCCGACGGTTACCGCCGCAGCTTTTTTAAAAGAAGTGCCGTCCTGAATAAAGACTACAGGGAAGAAACAGACGGATCGGATATGATATACGACCATTTTGATAAACGTATTCTGTTATTTGAATGGCGCATCGTAAATGACACCGTTTGTGTCAGTCTCTTTGGTAAACAGGGGAAAGTTCCGCTTGCTGATATGGATAAGGATGCCCTGTCTATATCCAGACTTTCCCGGGTCATTGGAATAAAACCCGGCTTATGAAAACGCTCACCGATTTTATAGCTATCCGGAACACTTCCCGGATTACAAAACATATTGCGAAGCTAAACGGGTAATAAGCCTCCTGTTCCCCGGAGACCCGATACCCCTCTTAAAATATCAGAAATTAAAAAAATGACCATGAAAAGACGAACGCTTATTGAATTACTACTTGTAGTCATTCTAATGATGGGTTGTGGAAATGCCAAAAAAACAAAAGCAGATGCCAACGCTTCGAAGCAAGAAACACAATCGGAAGAAGGCACAGGCGATGAAACGCCGAAGCTCACGGCAATAAAACTGACAGACAAGGAATGGCTGGAAGTAAAGGCGAGTTATGATAAACTGGCGAAGGCTCTGGATGAGATCATGAGTGGAGACGAATGTGAAAGCATACATATAGACCTGTCCGGAATAGCAACGTCCGGCGATGTTTCTTTGGGAGGAATGATCCTGTATTATAAATTGAAACAGCAGGGCTATCCGTTTTTGCCGGACCATGAATATGCAGAACGCATTAAATATGTTTTCGGGATTGATTTCAATCATACTGATACTTTGAACAGGAATAAATTCAAATATTATCAGGACTACGTGGTAGCCTTAAATCCAATACCTGGTACTGACAATGAAGACGATATGCCGGGCAAAGAGTTCTATCCTTACAGAGATTATCAGTATTTTTTCAGCGGGTTCAATATCTGTGCAGTACGGATGCCATCTGTGCTGTCCATAGAAATGGATAAAAATACGAACAGAGATCATGTAAATGTTTCTGATGATTTGTTTGATTATCACTGGAACAATTATATACTGAATGATAATAAGGCCAGTTTGGATTGGTTATTGGACAATGGAAACGAAAAGGAACTGAAAGATTTGTTGTTTTATTTCGGATATGATAAGGAGGATAAAATTAATGAACGGGTACTCCATGATGACTATTGGCCCCTGATCGATAAATTCATGGGGCGTGACGTTTATGGAAAACTGCAAATTCACGAAGGGATATTGCGCTTCGTCGGGCGCTTTTCAACAGAAAATTGCAGTGACTATTTTGTAGCAGCAAGTACATTCGTGGAACAGATGGCATATATCCCTGAACTTGAAAGCGGAAAGCAAAAAGAGTTTCCTCAGTTGGTAGGCATGACGCTTCAGGAACGCCATAAAATGATTGCCTATGCTGTCAATACGCTTCAGCCTCTTTATGAAAAATATAACGGACAGGACGGTTATGGTTTTTTGGATAAATATAATATCGGAATTGTAGATTGTTTTTGGAGTGCTTTTTTTAACGACCATGAACTACTCGCAGACATCGAAGCTAACAATTGTTATGACTTACCGGATCTGACCAAACTTATCCGCAAGATGAAAGAGGATGAACGCTTCGTTAATAAAGAAACCGGTCTCCTGGAGCCGTGGAATTGGTCACCTGAAAACGTTGACTAACCACTGACCACGGGGACGGGGCTAAAGTGCTATCTGATTTTTATAGCACTTTAGCCCCGTCCCCGGGTGCTATGAAGGCACTGTAAATGATGGATTTGATAAAATATGTGTTTATCAGGTTATAACGTTTTAAGGTTATGGAAATAAATATATAAAATTCTTCCTTCAAAAGCCCCCAAAGGACGGGGTATTGGGATCATTTTGCATTTTATGCGGAATGGAATTAACTTGGAAGGATGGAGGGAAAGCATTATTTTTGTGCCATGAGAGGAATAGAAGAGGAGATTATACGGATATTGACGGAAGAGGGAGCCGCTTTCATCCGTTTCACAGACATCACAGAATTGCCGCCGGAGCAAAACAGAAACTTGCCTCGTGCTGTATCTTTCGGTATAACATTAACCCCCTCGTATGTACAGAAGGTAAAAGAGACTCCGGATTATGTACAAATGATCATCGCTCAAAATCAGATTGAGGAGGATGAATTTCATTTAAAGGAACTTAGGGCCGGAGAATTGGCGGACCGGATAGCCGAACTGCTGGTGTTGGAAGGGTACCAGGCTTATTCATTGTCGGATAATAATGTAATAGCAACGCATGCCTGGGATGCGGAAAACCTGCGGACGCTTTTGCCGCAGAAAACGGTTGCCGTCCTGGCTGGGGCGGGCTGGGTCGGGAAAAACAACCTGTTGATCACTCCGGTATACGGTCCGGCACTTACCCTGGGTACAGTGCTGACGGATGCTCCGTTGCATATTGCCGGTACTCAGCCAATGGAAAGCAAATGCGGGGCATGCCGTATATGTACGGATATTTGCCCGGCGGGAGCGATTTATGGAAAAGCTTGGGAAAGACATATCCCGCGGGAAGAAAGGATAGATATACATCGGTGCACTACTTGTCTGAAATGTCTGGTCCACTGCCCTTATACCCGAAAATACCTGAAGTGCCGGGAATAACAAATGGATAGAGGGTGAATATTGGAGTGTACCTTTCAATTTGTTTAGGGGGCCGTTATGCAGCTTTTCCAAATTTATCCGCATAAACAAAAAGAGCTGCAAAAATGCAGCTCTTTTATTTATGAAAAGTGGTCCCACTTGGGCTTGAACCAAGGACCCCCTGATTATGAGTCAGGTGCTCTAACCAGCTGAGCTATAGGACCTACACTCTCGTGTGTTATCGGTTTCACTCGTTAACGGGTGCAAATATAGGGATAAAATCTGGTTTTTTGCAAAGGATGTGCAAAAAAAATGTTACTTTCGTTTTGAAAGAGAAGTTAAGTGGGTAGGGGTATGTGTAGATAGAGATAGGTGTAACGCTAATATTGGTCCGGAAAAATGAAAATATGCTTGTTAGTGATCGGAAAAACGGATGCGGCTTATATCAGAACGGGGATTGAGGAGTATGAGAAGCGGTTGACACGTTATGTTCCTTATGAGATGAGGGTTTTGCCGGATGTGAAAAACAGTAAGAATATGCCGGAGAGCCTTCAAAAGGGTAAAGAAGGGGAATTGATATTGGGGCAATTGCAGGCGGGAGATGTTGTTGTATTGTTGGACGAAAAGGGAAATCAGTTTACTTCTACCGGGTTTTCAGGGTATTTGGCACAGAAGATGCAGAGTGGAATAAAGCGCTTGGTATTTGTTATCGGAGGGCCTTACGGTTTTGCCGAAGATGTTTATAAACGGGCTAACGATAAGTTGTCATTGTCTAAGATGACATTTTCTCACCAGATGGTCCGGATGATTTTTGTGGAACAGGTTTACCGGGCAATGACGATCATGAATGGGGAACCATACCATCATGAGTGATGGTTTTTCGGATTAGTAAAGAAAAACACATGAAAAAAGCTTTAGTTGTATTCATTGCAGGACTGACCATTTTGCTGGGGGCATTATGTTGGGAATATATTTTAGATCGTCATGCCGGTGAAGATTGGGTCCGGGATTTTGAGAAGCGGCTACATGATAAGGAGGCTGAGGCGGAAAGTTTGTTGAAGCAATTCCGGGACAGTGTGAATATAGACGAGTACGTTTGGGAAGAGGATATTGTTTTTGTTGGGTTTAGGAATAAGAAGGTCTTTTTCTGGACAAATGAAATTATCGGTATGGACGGTTTATATGACGGACTGAATACCGGAGATAATTTTATAAAGATCAATAATGCTTTTTATGAGGTCCGGAAGAAGGTATATGGAGATAATGAATATTTTGCCTTACTGCATATTAAGGATAATTATCCTTACGATAATGAATATGTCAAAAACCGTTTCGGTAAATTTTTAGGTGTCGATATTGAAAATGCGGACAATATTATAGTGAGGCGCTTTGCTCAGGGCGGAGAATGGGAAATCAAGACCAAAGAAGGGAAGCCGCTTTTCTATGTACAGCATAGTGAGAATTTTAAAGATCGCTCGGTAAATTATCTGATTATCACGTTTTATCTTTTGTTTTTTATCAGTTTATTTTATGTATATAATCTGCTACTGACTTCCGCTTCTTCTTTCCGGATGCAATTGTTATACATTACCGGTTTTATCCTGTTTTTGCTTTTGTTGCGTTATACAATGATTGAAAATCAGTTTCCGGGTTCTGTTTACCGATTGCCTTTGTTTGACGGGACATTGATGGCAGGGCGTACGGTGACATCTATCGGGGATCTTATGTTATCGGCTTTTTCGATTGTTCAGGTCCTTTATATTTCTTTCAGTGCTTTGAAGGTAAATTATCAGAGTCCTAAGGTCAGGCGTATCCGCTATGTTATTATGGTCGGTTTGATTGTATTGGCTGCCGTATATATGTTTACATGGACTTATGCGATCAGTTCTTTGATCGGGCATACGGATGTCCATTTGAATATTGCCCGGGTGGTGAATGTCGGATTGCCTTCTATTGTGGCTTTTGTTGCGATTATTATGGGCGGGGTGGGACTTATCATCATCATCGATGGGGCGGTATATATATTGAAAAATCTGCTTCCTTTAAAAATTGTTCTGGAGACGGTTGTCGTGGTCATGGGCTTTTTGGCTTTTCTCTGTGTGTTGTGGGATATGGACAGTTTTTTCTGGGGCAGTCTTTTTGTGCTGGTTAATTTCATTTTATTTGCTGTAAATCGTTATGCGGTGAACCGGGATATGCAGCGTAGTATTTTTATATTGACGATGTCTTTGTTGTCTGTGTATATTGTTTTAACGGCAAAAAAATACGAACAATACCGGGAGTTGACCCAGAGAGCTGCCTATGCGACAGAGCTTATCGAGGAGCGGGATCGTAATTTTGAGAAGAAGCTGGTGGAAATAGATGAGCAGATTAATGATTCCGAGGTGATAGCCGATTTGGTGGCAAATTACAATGAAGAGTTTTTGAGGTTATGTCTGACGAATGATTTGTTGGATTTAAACGGGTATAATTATATTTCTGATATTACGTTGTGTCGTCAGGATGATAGTCTCCGAGTGGGGGTTGCTGCACAATTGCATTGTTGTAACGATTATTTCGGAGATATAATCAATTGGCACGGAGAACGGTTGGGGAAGACTAATTTTTATTTTATTAATGATTTCGACGGTTATGTTTCTTATATCGGCCGGTTTGAATTCGGGGAGGTTATTCTTTATTTGAGTTTTGATTCGGCGAAAGACAGTGAGGGAAGTGGTTATCCACAGATATTATCCAGGGAATCGATAGAAGGGATTGATATTATTTATCCGTATTCATACGCCAAGTATCGGGACGGGCAATTGATATTTTCATCCGGAGAGTTTAATTATTACCGTTCGTTTAATTCTTTTGGTGAATACCATGGGAATATAGCGATTGTGGAGAAAGATCATTATTCACATATGGTTATCCCGGTCAATGAAAGCGGAGGTTTGGTCATGAGTTTGTCGGATTCAATCTTTTCTTTGTACTATGTAAATATATTGTATGTTTTTTTCGTTTGCATATTGCTTTCTTCTTACGGGCTTTTTTTTAGCCGTGATCACAAAATAAATTATAGGCGCGGGACTTTAAAATCCAGGATTAAAAACAGTATTGTTTCTTTGATTTTCGTATTGTTTTTTATTCTTACTGCTTTATCTATTTATCTGAATACGAAAAGTTTTGAAGATCGTCACCGTTCAAAAGCGACGGAGTTGCTGAAGTACGTCAATAAAGAGTTGGAGGCGTTGGAATGTGTGGAGTATACAGAGTGCCAGGATATCCTGAATGTATTGACGAATATGTCTGAAATCCTGATGATCGATATCAATATCTATTCTCAGAAAGGTATGTTGGTGGCTACTTCCCGTCCGGAAATCTTTACGGCCGGTTTTGCCGGTTATCTGGTGGATGCGGAGGCTTTAAAGAGTATTGTCGATGACGGTTCGATGAGTTTTGTCAAGGAAAAGCATATCGGGGAATTGAATTATATGTCGGTGTATATGCCGTTGGTTTTGGAAAATAATAAGTCGTATATACTCAATGTTCCTTATTTTACACAGAATGACGAGTTGAATCTCGATATTGTGATTATGGTGATTATTGCGGTTAATATTGCTATTGTCGTCATGGTACTGGCTTTTATCTTATCCGGCGTGGTGGCAGAAAGGGTAACGAAACCGTTACAATTGGTCAATGATAAATTGAAGCAGATGCGGATCGGAGGGAAAAATGAGAAGATTGTTTATAACCGCCGTGATGAAGTGGGGAGTTTGGTGAAAGAGTATAACAATATGGTGGAGAAATTGGAGGAGAGTGTCAGCCAGTTGGCTAAATCGGAACGTGAGAGTGCCTGGCGGGAGATGGCGAGACAAATTGCTCACGAAATAAAGAATCCGCTCACACCGATGAAGCTGAATATACAGTTTATGTTGCGTTCGTTGCAGATTGAAGATCCCGATGAATTTAAAAAGCGTTTTAAGGATGTGTCTACGGTGTTGATTGAGCAGATTGATAATATGGCTTCGATCGCATCGGCATTTTCCGATTTTGCAAAGATCCCGGTTTCCCAAAAGGAAGTTTTCGATATTAGTGAAATGGTACAGAATTGTGCGACATTGTTTGAAATGAATGTAGATTATCTGGAATGTAATATTATTCCCGGTGTTCGGGTGCTGGCAGATAAGGAACAGGTACACCGTGTAATTGTAAATGTCTTGCAAAATGCTGTACAGAGTATTCCGGAGGACCGCAAGGGCGAGTTGCGTATAAGAACGGACAAGGTCGGACAGAATGTTGTCATTCGCATCCGGGATAACGGAGTCGGCATACCGGCAGAAATACGGGAAAAAATTTTCGAACCTAATTTTACGACCAAGACGAGCGGTATGGGGTTAGGATTGGCTATTTCAAGGCGGATCATGGAAAGTATGGGAGGGATCATCGATTTTATGAGTCTGGATGTCGGAACTGAATTTTTTATCGTTTTAAGGTATACGGATGGTATTGAAAGGGTAGAATGAATAAGTTGATTTAATTTTCAATTATGGAGAGTAGTTATCTGATGTTTTTTATGGTTTTGTTCTGTGTGCTGATGATAGCCGCAGTTGTAATTTGGTATTTGTATCATAAGGTGAAGGCAATGCCCGATGGGGATGCGAAGGTAGCGATGGAGGATTTTGAGCCTTTTTTTAAAGTGGCAGCCGGGGATATTGTAAAGTTGACGAATGCTAATTTTATCGAGCAATTGGAACTTTTGATCCGGGAGTCGAATGTCGAGAGTAAACTGCCGGCTTTTTATGAAAAATACCTGGAATTGAACAAAACCAATAAAGAGGGGTATTTTCAAAATTTGTTGGAGATGCTGGGGAAAAATAGAGGAAATTATATAAATACGCTGTTGGGTAATCATCCGGAAATTTCGACACAGGAGATATTGCTGTTAATTTTGATGCAGGAAAAATTCGATAATAAGTCGATAGCCCGTATATTGTTTATAACTCCGGAAACATTGAAGAAACGTAAATCCCGTTTAAAAGCTAAGTTAGGCAGGAAAGAAGATGTATAAATTTGCCGTTGATTTTGAGAAATATGTGTAAAAAGCTGTATTTTCGTAGGTCCGAAGTGTGATGAATTAAAAAATGTGTAATATTATGAATATAAAATTTTTGTCTTTTGTGATTTTGTTGTTTGCTTTTTCAGGTAGTTATGCCCAGCCTGTTATTCATTTTGAACAGCGCTTGCATGATTTCGGAACAATAAAGGAAGTGAATGGGGCTGTGTCTTATAATTTTGTATTTGTAAATCAGGGCACGAGTCCGATTTTGGTGAAAAATGTCGAATCTTCCTGCGGTTGTACTTCTCCGGAATGGACCAAACAGCCTGTTTTGCCCGGACAAACGGGATTTGTCAAGGCTACTTTCGATCCGAAGGACCGGCCGGGCTATTTTGATAAGACGATTACTGTTTTTTCCAATGCCAAGACTCCTATTGTGGAATTGAAGATTAAAGGAACGGTAGAGGGACGTACACGTACTGTTTTAGATGAATATCCGTATGAATTGGCTTCCGGTTTGCGTTTGCCTCTGGATCACATTTCTTTGATGAAGGTAAGGAAAGGAGATGCTAAAGGAATGAATTACGGTGTATATAATAATTCGGGGAAGAAAGTTGCCGTTTCTTTTACCGACGTCCCGTCCTGGCTGAAGATCAGTATTGAACCGCAACAGATGGAAACCGGGAAAATCGCCATGATAAAAGCTTCTTGTAATACGGCTTTGTTAAATAATTATGGTTTGAATGAACAGGAAATCGGTTTGCTTGTGAATGGTAAAAAATATCCTTTGAGGGTGTCCGTGTATGTGGAGGAGGATTTTAGCGGAAAGGATATGTCGACGGCTCCTGCTATTACTGTGGAAAAAAAATACTATAATTTCGGAACGATTGCTTCACCGGCACAAGCTGGTTATACCTATAAGATTACGAATACCGGTAAGTCTTTGTTGAAGATTCACCGGGTTTATGCAAACGACAGCCGGATAAAGGTGACGTTAGCAGTTCAGGAGCTTAAACCCGGTGAGTCGACAGAGATAAAAGCGGAAATCGTGGAAAAGGCTATGGCCGGAAAACTTTCGGGTGTTATAAACGTAATCACGAATAGTCCTTTAAACCCGGATCTGCCCCTCCGGTTTTATGGGGAGATCAAGTAAAGGGCTTAGAAAAATTACACTTAAATAATATAAAATGAAAAAGCATATTCCTAACTTCCTTACCGGCATGAATGTGGTGTCGGGTATGATGGCTGTATTTATGGGTATGTATGGAAACCTGGAAATGGCTGCGATTTTCATACTTATCGGTATGGTTTTTGATTTTTTTGATGGAATGGTTGCCCGTTTATTACATGTGAAATCTGAATTAGGCAAAGAGTTGGATTCTCTGGCTGATGTGGTCAGCTTTGGAGTTGCGCCTGCGATATTGGCTCATTTGCTGATGAAGGATGTGCTTTTCGGTGGACATGCAGGATGTATCCGGGATTTGTCTCTTGTGGGACAGATTCTGGTCTTTGTGCCTTTATTGATACCCTTCTTTTCTGCTTTCAGGCTGGCTAAATTTAATTTGGATAAACGGCAGACGATGTCGTTTATCGGTATGCCTGTACCTGCACATGCCCTTTTTTGGGTGGGATTGGTTTTTGCTTCGCTTTATATTCCGGAGGTCTATGCCGTTTTATTCGGGAATATCTGGGTTTTGGCTGCCTGTGTTGTTATTCTGTCTTTGTTACTGGTGAGTGAATTGCCGATGTTTTCCTTAAAGATAACGGATTTCTCCTGGAAAGCCAATTACATTAGATATATTTATTTTTTGTGTTTGCTTCTCATTGCCGTTTTTTTCGGCTTGTCGGTTATTCTATGCGTTATTCCTTTGTATATTCTGTTTTGTGCTGTGGATGCATTGCTGCATGTGTCTGCAGGGAAATGATTTGATTCCCGGACAGGGATGTATTTGCCAAGGTCGAGGGGATTTTACCTGAATTATTTTGCAAATCGCGACTCATTGGAGATTGAGAAAATGCAAAAATCCGGGGAATGGAGAGGATTATATATAGAACCGGTTTAAGTCAGGTAATGCGGGAATGGCTCTTCAAAAAGTTTTCAGAAGAGTGCCAGGTGTGATTTTACAATGTATTTATTCAAGGGTTTCCAGCGGATCGTACTCAACATAGTCGTAATCCGGAGAAATTTTGACGATAGGCGTGATATTACCGGAGACGGGAGTTGGAATTATCGGCTGGGGTTGAATCAGAGTTGAACTGATATTTTTGTTGTTGTCCCCGAAGTGTACTATTCCGACCTGGGTAATGACGACTAAACCGGCAATGACAGCTGCTGCGAGGCCGTATTTTAGCGAACGATGTACCCAGTTTGTGGATTCCATATTGATATACGGAGACATTTCCGGGGTGAAAGTCGGTATTTCTATTTGTTGAGGTTTAAGTCTCTTGTCTTCTGTTGTAAGCTTAGGAGCTTCGATTTCCTCCATGCCATAGGTATCGGACAGGAAATTGTTTTCTCCCGATTCGAATATAATATTGAAGCGACGGTCTGTATAAAATACGCCTATATCGCCGAATGCGATACGTTGCCGTTGATTCAGACGGATTTTTAAATCTTCACAGAAAAGTTCGACTTGTTTTACGGCTTTATCATAAGGAATATTTTCTTTGCATACAATCCAATTGGCAAGTAAGCCGTCGTTGTGTGTCAGGTTCCGGTTAAATAGAATATCTTTTGACGGAGGGGTGATTATTCCGCTCGTTTCGTCAATACATGCACTTTTATAATTGCATATAAAACCGCCGAAATCCGGTATTATAACGCAATCATGGAGAAACAATAAATTGGATATGTATTCTATAAACCTATGCATAGTACAAAAGTAAAAAAAAGAAAGAGAATTCCAATACATATTGGGGAACTTTTTATAAAAATTCATATTTTATTGCTTACTTTGCAAAGAATAAGGTGAGAACTTAATATTATAATTTTTTTACGATGAAAGTATTTGTAACAGGAGGTACCGGTTATATCGGTTCCCATACGGTTGTAGAGCTTCAACAGAGCGGCTTTGAAGTGATCATTGTGGATAATTTGTGCAATTCAAATATTCATGTATTGGACGGTATTGAAAAGATTACCGGTATCCGGCCGGAATTCGAGCAATTCGATTTGACCGATGCTGTGGCTACGCGGGATTTTTTCTCCCGTCATCGGGACATTAAGGCTGTTATCCATTTTGCGGCATTAAAAGCTGTGGGAGAATCGGTATCAAAGCCTTTGGAGTATTACAAAAACAATTTGAATTCCTTGATGAACGTATTATCGTCTATGCGGGAGTTCGGCGTAAAGAATCTGGTATTCTCTTCTTCCTGTACGGTATACGGACAAGCCGATGTATTGCCGGTTACGGAACAGACACCGCGTAAGCAGGCGGAATCTCCTTACGGAAATACCAAAGCGATGTGTGAGGATATTATGCGGGATCTGGCTAAGGTAGAGAAAGAAATGAACCTGATAGCTTTGCGTTATTTCAACCCCATCGGTGCGCATCCTTCTGCTCTTATCGGGGAATTGCCGAACGGAGTACCTAATAATTTAATACCTTATTTGACACAGACGGTGGCTGGTATCCGGGAGCAATTGAGTGTGTTCGGAGATGACTATGATACGTCCGACGGTTCTGCTGTGCGGGATTATATCGATGTTGTGGATTTGGCAAAAGCGCATGTCGTTGCTATACGGCGGTTGGTTGAGGGGAAAAATAAGACGAATTACGAATATTTCAATATCGGAACGGGAAACGGAGTGTCGGTATTGGAGTTGATTCATGCTTTTGAGCGGGCTACCGGTAAGAAAGTGAATTATAAAATCACGGGACGCCGTGCAGGTGATATCGAAAAGGTGTGGGCCGATACGACTCTTGCCAATACAGAATTGGGCTGGAAGGCTCAGGTCAGTTTGGAAGAAACGTTGGCGAATACCTGGAGATGGCAGGAAAAGTTAGCGAATTAAGTATATATTCTGATTGTGAAAAACGGTATCCGGCTGACCGGATACCGTTTTTTTATTCAACGGTAACTGATTTCGCCAGATTGCGCGGCATATCTACGTTGCAGCCTCTCAATACGGCAATATGATAAGATATCAGTTGCAGGGGAATGACGGATAATAAAGGGGATAGCAATTCGAGGGTATCCGGGATTTCAATGGTGTATTGTGCAATTTTGCTTACCACTTCATCGTCGGGATTGACAAGGGCAATTACGTTGCCTTTCCGGGATTCCACTTCTTTGATATTGGAGATGATTTTTTCATAATACGCATCCCGGGTTGCAATGACGAATACCGGCATTTTTTCGTCGATAAGTGCTATCGGACCGTGTTTCATTTCTGCGGCGGGATAGCCTTCTGCGTGTATATAAGAGATTTCTTTCAGTTTTAAGGCACCTTCCAGGGCTACCGGGTATTGGCATCCCCGGCCCAGGTATATGGCGTTGGGACAATCTTTCAGTTCTGCTGCCAATTTTTTTATTTCTTCTTCTTTTTGCAGTATTTCATTGATTTTGTCCGGTAGTAAGCTTAATTCCCGGATATAATTGTGGTATTTATCGGCTTCCAATGTTCCTTTTTTGCAGCCGGTTAGCAGGGCCATCATTGTCAATACTGCGATCTGAGCCGTGAAGGCTTTTGTTGAGGCTACTCCGATTTCCGGACCGGCATGGGTATAGACTCCGGCATGGGTTTCTCTGGCAATACTGGAGCCGACGACATTGCAAATGCCGAGTACCGTTGCTCCTTTTTCTTTGGCCAATCGGATTGCCGCTAAGGTATCGGCTGTTTCTCCGCTTTGGGAGATGGCGATGACAATGTCTTTGGGATTGATGATGGGATTCCGGTACCGGAATTCTGATGCATATTCGACTTCTACCGGAATCCGGGCTAATTCTTCAATGAGGTATTCCCCCACCAGGCCGGCATGCCAGGAAGTGCCGCAACCGATGATAAGGATTCGTTCGGCCGAAGCCAAGGCCGGTATGACTTCTGTTATGCCGCCTAAAAAAATATCAGAAGCTTCGTAGTTGATCCGTCCCCGGATTGTATCTTTTATCGAATATACCTGCTCGAATATTTCTTTTAGCATAAAGTGGGGAAAGCCTCCTTTTTCTATTTTTTCAATATCCAGATCGATCTGTCTGATGTCGGGCGACAGCATATCGTTGTCGCGGCTTTTTAAGGTAAGACCGTCTTTCCGGAGGATTGCGATGTCGTCGTCATTCAGATAAATGACATTTTTTGTGTATTCGATGATGGGGGTGGCGTCAGAAGCGGCAAAATATTCACGGTCGCCAACTCCTATGACCAGGGGACTGCCTTTTCTTGTTGTGATCAATTTGTCTTGTTCGTCTGTACACATGATGACCAGACCGTAGGCTCCGACAACTTTCCCTAAAGCTAATCGCACAGCAGTTTCTGCATCGATTCCCCCTTTCATATAAATGTATTCGATCAGGTTGACGAGCACTTCCGAGTCGGTTTCACTTTTGAAGGAGTATCCTCTTCGGGCTAATTTTTCTTTCAGGTGGGCATAATTTTCAATGATTCCATTGTGAACCAAGGAGAATTTACCGTGCATAGAGGTGTGGGGATGGGCATTTTTATCGCTGGGTTCTCCATGGGTCGCCCAACGTGTATGTCCCATGCCGATAGAAGCATGGGTGTCGGAGTCCCGGAGTTTTTCTTCCAGGTCGTGGACTCTTCCCTTGGTTTTGTAAACCTGGATTTGATGGTTGTTGATTAAGGCGATGCCGGCGGAATCGTATCCCCGGTATTCTAATCTTTTCAGTCCTGTAATTAAAATAGGATAAGCTTCTTTATAGCCGATATAGGCAACTATTCCGCACATATGGTTCGTTTGTGTGTTGGTAAATTAAAAAATTATTGAAGTGGGTACTGTTATAAAAAAAAGCTGTATAAGTTTGCGACTCATACAGCTTTGTGCTTATTTTTTCGTTTCGATTATCTTATCGAAGAAATCGGAGTAATTGTCAATGTACTCCTCCTGGTTGGAATACTCCAAGATGGGTTTGCCCGATTTTTGAGCGTATTCCTGTAGGTTGGGGTCTATTTCTTTGTTGTTGAAAATGATACCATCGGCAAAATTGAAAGCCAGTTTACTCACATTGACGTGAGAAGGTTCTTTTACGATCTCGACGTCTTTGCTTTTGATGTTTTCCGTGAGGATTTTCTTGTGAAAATCTTCGTGCAGGTTGCCTTTGAATTTGTCATCTGAAGTCGAGAAAACTACTTTTGCATGTGCAAAAATCGGGTCTTCTGCATATTCTTTTTTCAGAAATATAGGCACAAGTGCTGTAAACCAGCCTTGACAATAAATCAGATCGGGTGCCCATCTTAATTTTTTGACCGTTTCGAAGACTCCCCGGGCAAAAAAGATAGCCCTTTCATCATTGTCTTCGAAGAAACTTCCCTTTTCATCAGTAATTACATGCTTTCTTTGAAAATAGTCTTCATTATCGATAAAATAGACTTGCATGCGTGCGGCTTGAATGGAAGCTACCTTTATAATAAGGGGATGGTCAGTGTCGTTGATAATCAGATTCATGCCGGATAAGCGAATAACTTCGTGCAGTTGATTGCGTCGTTCGTTGATACAACCAAACCGGGGCATGAATGTTCTAATTTCTTTTCCTTTTTCTTGTATCCCTTGAGGTAAGTACCGGCCTATATGTGACATTTCAGATTCAGGCAGATAAGGCATTATCTCTGAGGATATAAATAAAACTCTTTTCTTCGCCATAGTTACATTCTCCCAAAAAACCATACAAAGATATACAATAAAGTTTAGAAATCAAAGGTATAACATTCGGAATTCAAAGAGCAACTGTTTTATTTCTCGTTTTTTTACTCTATTTTTGATTAAAACTTCTGCTATGTCACAACGAAATGATTCTGGCAAAAACGGGGAAGAACGGGCTGTTTTATACCTTATCCATAGGGGGTATACGATCCTGGAACGGAACTGGCGGATCGGTCATAAAGAAATAGATATTATTTGTACGGACGGGAAGATGATTATTGTCGTAGAAGTAAAAACCCGGGAAGCAGGTTGTGAGTTGCCGGGGGAATTGATCGATTTCCGGAAAAAGCGGAATTTACTTCGGGCAGGAGAAGCATATATTCGGGCAAAAGGCCTGGAACGGGAACTGCGCTTTGATTTGATCCTTGTGTCGGGAGTAGGAATGGATGTTCTTCATATTCGGGAAGCGATACAGGTTTTTGACTGAAGGAGGATTTAATTATAATCTAAAAACTGAAAAAATATGACAACTGTTAGAGCAAAGTATTTAGGTGGTTTACGGGTAGAATGTGAACACTTACAGAGTGGAGCGAAAATTGTAACGGATGCTCCGGTGGATAATCATGGTAAAGGAGAGGCTTTTTCTCCGACGGATTTATGTGCGACATCATTGGCTGCTTGCATGATGACTACGATGGGTATTTATGCGGAAACAATCGGTATCGATTTAACAGGGACGGAGATTGAGATAACCAAGAAGATGGCATTGGAGCCTCACAGGCGCATCGGTGAAGTGGAGATTGTTTTCCATATGCCGGATCGGGAGTATTCAGATAAACATAAAATTGCTCTGGAAAGGACAAAAAATGCCTGTGCCGTACATTTCAGCTTGAATGAGAATTTGATTCAAAACGTAAAATTCATTTGGAAGAGGTAGGGGTGATTTTAGATTGCAAATTTTAGATTTTAAATTGCCTGACAGGGGATCCGTTGCCGGATTTATTATCTGAAACCGTAAATCTACAATCGGAACCTGAATTTTAAATTTACGATTTTTGATTGTACGTACTATCCTTCCCTGCAAAAAAGAGGGATCGTAATTATAAAGCGTGAATCAAAAATCAATAAACATCAGAGAAGTATAGTATGGTATTTGTTACTGGTGCTACCGGCTTACTGGGGAGTCATTTGTTGTATTATCTGGCCAGGTCGGGCAAGGAGGTGTGTGCTTTGAAACGAAAAGACAGCCGTATAGAGGCAGTGAGGGAGGTTTGGCAGTTATATACCTCGGATGATACGTTGTGGGATGGGATCAGATGGGTTGAAGGAGATGTGATGGACCCGGAGGTATTGGAAACGATGGTAAGTCGTGCTGATTGTGTTTACCATTGTGCTGCCGTCGTATCTTTTGCAGGGGGAGACAAATCTTATTTGTCGGATGTAAATACAAGGGGAACGGAACATATAGCTGCGTTGTGTCAGAAGTATCGGGTCAGACTGTGTTATGTGAGTTCGATTGCGGCTTTGGGGGATGCCCGTTATGAGGGGGAGGTGATCGATGAAGATACACCGGTGATTACGGGAAGTGTTCATTCGGTTTATTCTCGGAGTAAAGCGGCAGCGGAACGTATTGTCCGGGATTATATGCAGAAAGGTCTGGAGGCTGTCATTGTAAATCCTTCTATTATTTTGGGGGCCGGCCATTGGAACCGAAGCAGTTCGAGGTTGTTTGTGACGGCAGCAAAGGGGATTATGGTTTACACGGAAGGCGTATGTGGATATGTAGATGTCAGGGATGTATGTCAGATTATACTGCTTTTGTCTGAAAATGGAATCCGGGGAGAGCGGTTTGTCATAAACGGTGGGAATTACAGCTACCGGGAATTATTTACGGAGATTGCCCGGGCTACGGGGCACCGTCCTCCGGGTATACGGCTTCGTCCCTGGATGACGAATATCGCCTGGCGGTTGTTGTCGGTTGTGGGAAAGATAACAGGTAAACGTCCGGATTTTACCCGGGAAACGGCCCGGTCATCCCAGCATAAATCTTATTATTCGTCGGCTAAATTTTTGTCTTATTACCCGGATTACCGGTTTTATTCTTTGTCCGATACGATCTGTGAAATCTATGCTGCGTATAAACAGAGACGGGTTTGAATGGATGTGCTGTCTTTGTTCCGGTAGAGACATTTTTATGTGAAACTCATTTTCCTCGGTTTAAAAATATTATTTTTGTAGCTGAATATAGAAAAGGATACATACATGGAGACCCCGCTGATAGAGAAATTAGAAACTTATTACATTCGTTTTAAAGAGATCGGCCAGTTGATTACGGATCCGGAGGTGATCGGTGATATGGAGCGGTATGTCAAGCTGACTAAGGAGTATAAAGATTTGGAAGCTATAACGGCGGCGGCGGATGAATACAAAAAGGCATTGGATACAATAGAGGAATCCCGTATGATTTTGGATTCAGAGGAAGATGCGGAGCTCAAAGAGATGGCACAGCTCGAATTGGATGACCTGACGGAGAAGTTGCCTGTGATGGAGCAACATATTAAATTATTGCTGGTGCCGGCAGATCCGGAGGATTCAAAAAATGCAATCCTGGAAATCCGGGGAGGAACAGGAGGTGATGAAGCTTGCCTGTTTGCCGGTGATTTGTTCCGGATGTATACGAAATTTTGTGAGCGGAGAGGCTGGAAGGTAGAGGTGACCAATAGTAATGAGGGTACAGCCGGGGGGTATAAAGAAATTGTGCTCAATGTTTCCGGTAACGGTGTTTACGGGATTTTGAAATACGAATCGGGTGTACACCGGGTGCAGCGTGTGCCCGCAACGGAAACGCAGGGACGGATACATACTTCTGCGGCGACGGTTGCCGTGTTGCCGGAAGCGGAGGAGGTGGATGTGCAATTGAACCCGAACGATATACGGAAAGATACTTATTGTTCTTCCGGTCCGGGAGGACAGTCGGTGAATACGACTTATTCAGCCATTCGTCTGACTCATATTCCGACCGGTGTTGTTGTGACCTGTCAGGATGAGAAGTCTCAGTTGAAGAATCTGGCTAAAGCGATGAACGAGTTGCGTTCCCGGATTTATGCTCTCGAATATCAGAAACATATGGACGATATTGCGGCTAAGCGTCGTACGATGGTGTCTACCGGCGACCGTTCAGCCAAGATCCGTACTTATAATTTCCCACAGGGACGGGTTACCGATCACCGGATTAATTTTACTTTGTATAATCTGGCGGCGGTTATGGACGGGGAGATTGATGAGATCATCGAGAAGTTACAGATAGAAGAAAATACGGAAAGACTGAAAGAAAGCGGTTTGTAAATTGAAATACCGGGTTTGGTTTACCCGTTGCTTTTGAATAATCATAATACGAATCATCATGAATTATACACAACTTTTTGAGCAGATAAAGAAAAAGAAGTCGTTCCTTTGTGTCGGCCTTGACTCAGATATAGCTAAGATCCCTGCACATTTGCAAGGGGCAGAAGATCCTGTTTTTGAATTTAATAAAGCGATTGTAGAGGCTACGGCATCTGTGACCGTGGCTTACAAGCCGAATATTGCCTTTTATGAAAGCCGGGGTGTGGAAGGTTGGAAAACATTGGAAAAAACGATGAATTATATCCGGGAGCATTATCCGGAGGTTTTTACGATTGCAGATGCGAAGCGGGGAGATATCGGAAATACATCTCAGATGTATGCGAAGGCATTTTTGCAGGCATTGGATTTCGATTCTATCACGGTTGCCCCTTATATGGGAGAAGATTCTGTAACTCCGTTTCTGCAATATGAAGGGAAATGGGTTATACTTTTGGCTTTGACTTCAAATAAAGGTGCTTTTGATTTTCAGTTTTTCGAACATGAAGGGCAGAAGTTGTATGAAAAAGTGTTGAAGAAGTCACAGGAGTGGGGAAATGAGAAAAATATGATGTATGTGGTGGGTGCGACTAAGGCAGAAATGCTGGAAGGCATCCGTAAAATTGTACCCGATCATTTTCTGCTGGTACCGGGAGTCGGAGCGCAGGGGGGGAGCCTGGAAGAAGTGGCCCGGTTCGGTATGAACAGCCATTGTGGTTTACTGGTGAATTCTTCCCGGGGTATTATTTTTGCCGATAAAACCGAGAATTTTGCTTTACGTGCCGGAGAAGAAGCCCGGAAATTGCAACAGGATATGGAGCGCTTGTTGAAGGAAGGGGGAGTTTTGTAGTTGTTATAAAAATTACAGTTTACCGATAAATTCTGCAAATCCGTTGTTTCTGTCAGAAGCAACGGATTTATAATGAGGCTTCAGGTCTATCGGAGCATTATTGACTAAAAAGGCCTGTCCGCAAAGGTCCAGGAAATCTACATCATTATAATCATTGCCCAAGCCGGCACATTCCCCGCAACTGATCCCCAGTTCATTTAATAGGTGGCGGCAGCTTGTTCCCTTGTTGATACCTGCCGGAAAGATTTCGAGCCAAATAGCTTGATGGTCAACAGGAGAAGTGGATCGTACTACCGAATAGGCTGCAAGGTCGGTTTTTACTTTTTCCAGTAACCGGATTTGTATGGCATCCAGAATTATGATTAACTGTGTTGCTTTATCGAGGATGTCTTCAGGTGCATGAATGAGAGTTCCAAAAGGTGCATAAGTTTTCAGGCGGTGTTTATAGTCCGTGTGTAAGGGATAGATATCCGTATAGTAAAAATGGTGATTGTCGGGAATTTCTTTCTGTATGGTAAAATTGATATTGTAATTCCACAGATAACGAGCGATGTCCTGAGTTTCTTTTAGTTCCAGATGCCTGGAAAATAAGAGCTTTTGGTCTGACCAGCGGAGAATTCCTGCTCCTGAAGAAAATACCAGGTAATCGATTGGAAAATCAGGAGGGAGTATATTGAGAGTGGAATAAAGGTTTCTACCGGTAGCAATGATGCGGAAGTAGCCTTTTTGTTGTGCATATTCGAAGGCTTTTTTATTTATTCCGCTGATTTCACCGTTTTTGGGTAATAGGGTTCCGTCGAGGTCGGTAATGATTGCCCGTATTTTGTTTGTCATGTTTACCTGAAGGTCTTGGTTCGGCTAAGAGATTAATTCATATGTAAAATAGGGCAGAGATTCGTTCAGGTAGTGTAATACTTTTTCCTGATTCATTCCGTCCAGGGGGGTATGGTCATATCCGAAAGTAGCTTTTATTCCCATATTGATAAAATGTACTGCCCGTTCGAGTGCTTCGGGTAAGCTGTCGTCGTTTAACAGACAGCCGGTGATTACGCTGGCAAAGGCATCTCCGGTGCCAGGATAAGTGGCGGCAACATAATCGCTGCTGACCCGCCAGGTCCTTCCGTCCTTTCTGTTGTAAGCGATAGTGGCCACTTTCTTTGCTGTTCCTGAAGGTGCAGAGGTAATAATAACATAATCGGGGCCCAGATCACTGAGAGATCGGCACCAGTTCACGGTCTCTTTGCAAGTGGTGGCACTGCCCGGTTGTTTATCCAATAATAATGCGGCTTCGGTTAAATTGGGGGTAATGACTTTGGCTTTGCTGCAAAGTTGCCGCATACCTTTTACCATGTTGGGAGTCATTCCTGTGTATAGCTCACCGTGATCGCCCAGAACAGGGTCTACGAGAATAAAATTCCGGTCATTTCCAAAATGGTCAAAGAAATCAGAAACAATATTCATTTGACGTTCAGAAGCCAGATAGCCGGAATACAGAGCATCGAATTGTAAGTCTAATTCTTTCCAATGATCAATGATTCCTCGCATTTGATCGGACAGATCAAAACTTCTGAAATTCCTGTATTCGCTGTGGGCGGAAAGAATAGCCGTAGGAAGTGGACATACCTGATAACCCATGTAAGATAAAATAGGTATAGCCACTGTCAGAGAGGCCCTTCCGTATCCAGACAAATCGTGTATTGCTGCGATTTTTTTCATAGGTCTGTTGTTAAAGTAGTTACAAAGATAATATAAAAACATGGATTGTTTCCAAAATTGATGAGGGCGACTGAAAAGTAAAATTTTCGGTCGTCTTTTTCTTTGCTATTATACACTTTCTATGGAAGTCGTTGATTGTGCGAAAATCAGGATTGTAGCCTTCTGAAAGTTACATATAATGGATGTTCTCATGGGGCCATGCTTCCGGATGAATGGATATTGTTGAGGGAAGCATAAACAAGTATTTTCAATATGATAGGGGGACTGACTAAACTTGTTAGGCAGCCCCCTGCCGGCTCATTTATTCGGCATAAGCCACGTTATTCCACTGGATTGAATCCCAGAAGGATTTATTATCAGTTCTGTTAGTAACCCGGATGATAAATTGATTGCTGTTGCTGTTCGGGTCCATCAGGATAATGGAGCCCAGATCCGAATCGTTGTATTTTTCCTTTTTATACAACACGATATATCCGTCCTCCTGATGAAGTAGATCGCTTAGGGGGCTGATGTCCGGATAAGTGTCCGGTCGGCTAACACCCCCGGAGGTATATCTTACGGTATATTCATTCAAGATGCTGAAGGTTTCATAAAACCAGGAGTATTCGTTAGTAGCGGGACCGTTGATATACCATCCGTTGTAACCAAAATAATCGACAAAAATCGTGAATGAGCCATAAGTAGCAGATTCGTTGAACTGTCTATAGACAGGACCGAGAGCTTCACCTTTACACGTGAATAATGGACACCAGCTTGCTGTCGTTGTATAGTGCTTTGCTATGTCCGGATAGGGAACAACTCCCGGGGATTTGGCATGGAGCAGTTGTCCGGAGATTCCTTTTCCGGCAGCCGTGATCTCGATATCGTGGCTACCCTCCTTTTTTTTCAATTTAAATTCGGAGACCTCTTTTCCAAGAAAAGACATTGGGTTTTCCAAGGTAATACCCTCTTCGGTAATCTCGTAGTTTTCGGATAGGGTGATCAGCTGTTTTGTTGCATCCCTGTAAATAACCTGAAGTAGATTATTATCCGTGTCGAAACTGACCGCTCCCTGCATTTGGATTTCTCCTGTCAGGAGGATATTGCTAAAGTAACAGGAATCTTCCGTTGAGGTGAAATGAATGAGTATATTACTCATTTGACGTATTTTATCTTTAGCCTTTACGATCTCTTTTTGTTTGGTTATATTGGCTTCCAATTCAGCCATTGCCCCGGGAGTAGCTTTTACCAATTCGTAATTTTGGGGCACGGTCTGATCTTTCGGTTGCAGCAGGTAGTTGCCGTTTGCCTGCCGGGTGATGATGAATTTATACGGGCCTCCGAAATCGTCGTACATTTTATGCCATACGCAGTAAGTATCCAAGGTCAGTTCCGTGTTTAGAAACCCGGTCAGGCTGTAGTTGACATGAGTTTGTTCTTTCAGGTACTCCATCGCCGGATAGTCCGACAATATGCTCATGGTATTGTCTGTATTGAATTTCATGTATACCGTGTAGACTTCGCTCTCTTCTTTCAGTTGGTACTTTACGATCCAACCTTCACTAACGCTACTTAAGTTCTGGTTGTATTCCTGTGCCAGGACCCAGGTGTCAATCTCCGGATCGGGAGGAATAATTTCTGCTGTCTCTTTTGCGCAGGAGTAAACCATTACAAGTAACGAGAACAGAAGGAATGTATAATTTGTTTTCATGTGTTTTTTTTTTAAGATTTAACAATAGTTGCATCTAGTTTGATCCAATAGCGGCTATCGCTCCGGCTGACGAGTGTGCACGTTTTTTTATCGGCAGACAGGATAACGGTATACCCCGCGGGGTCACATATTTTGTCGAGGAAAGGTTTAACAATACCCATCTGGTCTGCTGCGGCTCCGGTTGGCGGAACATACCCATGGTATACGACATCTTCGCCCTTCGTATCGAGGTTGATATAGTAATATAACCAGCTTCCGTTATGCATAAAACAGAAGGCATTAGGGGTGGGGTGACGTGGACCGAAATAATTTATATAAAGAGGTAAATCTTTATAATCGGAAATAGCATAAATCGGACGGATCAGTTTCTGCATCGCTTCACTCGCTTCATTTGTTTCGCTCGCTGTTAATCTGAGGTTGTTTGTGGTCGTGTAAAATGCTGCAGTTCCTTTATAGGGGAATGCCGGAATATGGGTGGCAGACCATTCCCCGGATAATCCTAATCCTGCATCGGGAATAAGCATATTTCCCTGCTCGTCCGTTTCTCCCAGTTGCAGATACTGTACTTCGATGTTGCCGATAATGGCCGAAGGGATAAACCGAATCCGGTCGCCTTCTATTTTAAATTGCCGTTCCAGGGTGGCGACTTCCTGCTGTTCGTTCTGGTAAGTCAGGGTGATATGGCCTTGGGTTATATTGAATTCGGTGAAAACCTTTATTGTTCCCTGCGGCCCCGTTAATTCGAGGTTTTTGAAATAAGCAACGGCATTTTTTATAAAGCCGTCCAGTTTTTGCAGGGTACTGATGCTTTTATAAAAAACGTCCTTGTTACCGGCATTTGCCCGGGTAACCACACAGGTAGGACGTTCGTAAGGGGGACGAACCGGTTTCAGAAGCAGGGTATCGTTACCTTTTGATTCAATTGAAAACAGGTAATCTCCGCCGGCTTCCTGGTACAATTTGGCCCAGATGCATTCTGTTTCGAAAGTTAACTCCGGTTTTACGATACCGGATACCCGGTACCGGATCTCTTTTTGTACATCGGTATTGCCGGGGTAGTTGGACTGAATGTCTACTGTACCGTTGTCGTGGAATTTCATATAGATGGAGACGCCACCACTGCCGGCTGTGGGTTGATATTCCGCAATCCAGCCGTCCTCCGCCTCCGCCAGCAGTTTTTCATATTGAGCACATAGTTCCGGTAGCCGGGGTAAATCGGCGGGGATTTCTACATCTTCATACTCTTTGCACGAAAAGCAAAGTAGAAAGAGAGCTAAAGTAAGTATATTGATTTTCATGATTTTTCACTTTATCGGTTTCGTGTAAATTTTGTTTTAATTCCATCTTCGAGCCAGGTAATCATGCAGATCATGCAGGTCGATGCCAAGAGTTTTGTAGTGATTGTATACCAGTCTGTATTTGTTTTCCAATCTTGTGTTTTCCGCGATGATAGTCATGACTTCTTCTTTGGGTAGCAGGATGATGCCTTCCGTGAAGGTGGCAAAATCCTCCGCTTCATTTGACATACCGTAATTTCTCCAGAATCCCCGTTTTCTGGCTTCTTCATTCGTGAAGGCCGTGTATTTGGCATTTCCTGCATATAGTCCTTTGGAGATATTGTCAAATCCGAACGGACGCCCGTATTTTTTGTCTAAGATATGGGCGAATTCGTGGTGCATGGTTGCGCTCGTGTTTTTTTTCCAGGTGTTATTTGTCAGGTTTATACTATTAACACTACCCAGTATAATCCGGGAGAAAGACATGGTCAGTCCGGCAGCATCGAAACTGTCGTCGTTACTCGAACCGTTACCATAGCTGACGACACTTCCCACCAGAACGATTTCAATAGGTGTGTTGTCTTTAGAAAATCCCGGACATAAAGAGTCGTAAGCGTCGAACCAGTATTCCTGTATAAATCCGATATAGGGTAGTACTTTTTCGAATAAAGCGGGCGAAGCCTTGGCACTGGAACTGACATAACGCCGATCCCATTTATAGATGATTTTGGATTGGTATTTGTTTTTAATGTCCAGAATCATGCTATCGGTAGCATTGGTTGGAACGGGGTCTTTTTCAGGAGCAACGTAAGGAATGGCCTCTTCCTTGTTACAACCGTTCATCCCTATTAATAAGCCCAGCAGGCAAATAAGTATCGGAAAATATTCTTTTTTCATGGTATATTCTTTTATCGCGTGAGACATGGTTATCTGGGATTCGGTACCATAGCCGGATTGGCACTTAATTCCGCATCGGGAATTTGCAATACATAACGCAAATCATTCCCTTTCAGGACGTAGGTTCCGGTTTCTGTGGTATGTTTGATTTCTATCTGGAAGCGCTTGCAATCGAACCAACGATAACCTTCATAACAAAGTTCTACCCGTCGCTCGTGCAGTACTTTGGCGAGGAGAACTTTTCCCAGTTCACCTTCCAGGGAGAGAGCGGCTGAGGTGAGCGGTGTATAAGGGACAAAGCGTTTTTCGCGGATCTTGTTCAGCAGGGATATGGCTTTTTCATGGTCCGGTTCTGTTTTTCGGGTGTAGGCTTCGGCAAGATTCAGCATCACTTCTTCTGTGGTGAACAGAGCTACATCCGAATATCGGTAACCACCATTACTGACATTACGGAATTTCCGACATTTGTAAATCGGAGTTGTAGGATAATAGCGGTTGTGTATTTTATTCCGGTAATCATTTGTTTCATACGCTGTTGCCCAGAATTCGTTGGAATAATATCCGTTGGTCGTGTAAGAGTTAAATTCCAGAACTTTGTTCATCAATAAGATGTTAGGTTTATTGATTGAACAATAGGAGTTGGCAAATTCATCGTAGTCTCCTTTGGCAAAAGTTGCGTTGTAATCGTTGACGAATTCTCTGACGGTTGAATTGAGGGTTTGTGACATCTCTCCGTATTTGATAGAGTTATCCCAATCTTCTTTGAATTGGTAGAAGCGGCAGAGAAAAGCGTAAGCAGAAGCTTTGGTAAAATGGTACTTGGGTACGTTTACTTTTTTGTCGACCAAAAGTGCAACTCCTTCGAGAGCATCCCGTTCTATCCAGTCGTAAACATCTTTGATGTTATCCCGGGGGTATTCGGCAACGTTGTCTTCCTGTGGCTTGGTGGTATAAGGAACTCCAAGATCCGTTGCCGCGGTAGAAGCATTGTATTGTTTCCCAAAAAGGTTTACCAGCATAAAATGGCAATACGCCCGGAGCAATAAAGCTTCGCCTTTTACCTGGTTTCGCAGTTCTTCGTCTTTGCCCTCGGCATTGTCGATCCCTTTCAGTACTTCATTCGTTTTGTAGATTTCACCATAATAGTATTCCCAGGCTCTGGCCGGACCTACGGCCAGAATTTGCATGTATTTATCCGACCAGATGTACATGGGTTTAAACCATTCGACTATTGTGATGTTATTGGTACCCGGATAGTCGTAATATTTGTAGTTATCCGTCATGATCTCGGTAAAAAGATGGTAGGCTCCAGGGTAGGCATTGGTTACCAGTGCTTTATAGTCTTCGATTTCGGTTAGTTGTATGCGATTGTCCGGACTTTCTCCCAGGTAATCAGAGCATCCAATAGCTAAGAAGGCAAATGCCAGAATTTTCCAATGGTGTGTGATGATATGGATAAATGTTTTCATAATTTTCATGGTTTAAAGATTAAAAATCAACGGATAATCCCAGGGATACCGTTTTGGGAGACGGTATACCTATACCGGTAATCAAAGCTTCCGGGTCTTGCCCCTTGAGCTTTTTGTCGGCCCACAAAGCTACGTTTTGTGCCTGTGCTTTCAGTTGTGCCGATGCTATGCCTAAGGTTTTCATCCATTGGTCAGGTAGATAGTAACTTAGCGTGATGCTCTTCAGGCGAATAAACGAGCCGTCGGCAGTACGTAAATTACTCCGGTTATAAAACAGGACCGGGTCGGCATTGGATGCGGTTAACCGGTCTCGGGTTTCTTGTTCGAATATACGCGGTATGTTGGTGTGGTATTCGTCTCCTGGGGTGGTCCAGCGGTTGACCAGGTCGCCACTTAAAGCAGAGACATCGTTGTAATAGTTCGAGATCAGTGGGTTTAAACGGATTTTATTTCCGAACGAGTAAGTAAACAAGACGGAGAGGTTCAATCCCTTGTAGCGGATGGTATTGGTAAATCCCCCGGAACCTAAGGGTTCCCGACTGCCCTCGTATTGCAGCATGCTGATATTTTGATCGTAAGTGCTGATTACATTTGTCTTTTCATTTTTTTCGTTGTAAAACAAGGGAATACCATCATTCGTAAGGCCGGCATACCGGAAGGCATAGAGTCCGCTAATGGGTTTGCCTTTCTGTGCGCCTCCTCTGTCTGCACTGAGGATAGCCACGTTGGTCGAATAAACTAAGTCCAGTACTGTATTTTTATTATACCCGAAAGTAAAAACGGTATTCCAGTCAAAATCCTTCAGTTTAATGTTATGAGTGTTCAATGTGATTTCAAATCCCTGGTTACGCATACTGGCACAGTTGATGGTGCGGTGAGTAAAACCACTGACCTGAGAGGCGGCTACATAACCGATCAGGTCGTAATTTCTACGGTTATAATACTCCAGGGTCAGGTTAATACGCTCGAATAGACCGAATTCCAGGGCGATGTTGTACATTTTCTCTTTTTCCCATTGTAATTTAGGGTTGTCGGGGGACGAAATGTAGATATACGTTTCATTGGCCTCCGGTTCGAAGCGGGCGGTGGTATAGTAATAGGCTTTCATTTCCGGACTACCCAGATTGCTGATGTTTCCTCTTAATCCGTAAGAGCCTCTCAATTTCAGGTAATCCAGCCACTCTGTTTTCTGCAGGAAGTTCTCACGGTCGATGTTCCAGCTACCTCCGATAACCCAGATCGGAAGAAACCTGAATTTTTCGGATTTGCCCAGACGGTTGGAGCCGTCCGAACGAATGGAAAAGGTAAAATTGTATTTCGAATTCAGCGAATATGCCAGATTGGCAAAGAAAGAGACTTCACGGCTAACCGTTTTGCCTTTGTAGTAATAGGGTGAGGAACTGGTGAGCTGATCGCGCTTGATAGCGGTATACATGGGGGAAGCAGTCATTCCTTTTAAATATTCAAATCCCCAGCCTTTATAATAGTCGGTTCGATAAGTTTTTGCCCGTATTTCTGTTCCTCCCATTATATCGAAACTATGAAGAGGGTATACTTTTTTCCAGTTTAACGAATTTCGGACCGTGTAGAATTCTCCCATAACCATGTCTGTTTCGGCAATACCTCCCCGGGGTAAAACCGTTACGGGATATTGATTGTCATCGTCAGGGTCATTATAGAGAAGGTCGTTGTAGTCGCGAATACGCTGGTCGGCTGCCCGGTAGGCTTTTGCGATGTTCGATTCTTCGGTAGCGATATGTTCGCTATAGCTGTTGGTCATACGACCGGAAGCTAAGCCCCAGTATGTCAATGTCGGGGTGATTTTCAGATTGAGGTCTACCTGGAATTTGATTTCCCTGGCTTTGAGGTCGATAAAATTATTGTCCAGTTCCTCCAGGATGTTAAAGGGTGCGTAACGGGAGAGATAGTATTCGTATTCCCCGTTGTCGTTGTATGGCCGCATAGCCCGGCTGGTATTCATCGCGTAATTGTAAGGATTGATATCAAAGGCCCGGCTGACAATTCCGTTACTCTCGGTGGCGGATTGGGTACCAAAGATTCTTTGGTCACGGATAGAGCCGTATAAGCTGGCGGTGACCGAGAATATTCTGTTAATATTGAATGTGCCTTTCATACTGGCGGTGAAACGGTCGGTATGCTGGTTTTTGACTTGTCCGTCGTCATGGTAGTAACTGGCAGACATATAATACTGTTGTTTCTCGGTTCCTGAGCTTACGCTGATGCTATGTTCCTGTACCAGGGAATTCCGGAACAAGACATCAAACCAATCGGTATTGTAAGTTTTGGCTCTTTGTATCGATTCTTCGTATTGATCCCAGGTGATCTCTTTATTTGATAACCGGGATAGTAACAGGCCGAAGGCTCCGTAACTACGGTTAAGATCGGTAAAGTTCATCAGATTCTTCTGGAACATCTCTTCCGAGAATTCCATCCGCTCTTTGGAGTTCATGACGTTGAAATCACTAATAGACGGTTTCAGATTTATCGTGAAATTATTCCGGTAATTGATGCTTGTCCGGCCTACTTTCCCTTTTTTAGTTGTAACGACAATCACTCCGTTTACGGCTTGTGTTCCGTACATGGCGGTTGCTGAGGCATCTTTCAGGATTTGAATGTCCTCGATATCATCAGGATTGACTCCACTAATGGCGGAACTAAGCAGGGTGTTGGCGTCTCCCGAATAGAGTTGATTGGGATTGACATTGATCGGGTCGTCCAGTACCACCCCGTCGATAACCCATAACGGTTCCTGATTACCGCTGATAGAGGAATTTCCCCGGATGCGGATTTTGGATTTGGTTCCGAAAGTTCCGCTGGTATTTTCAACAGTCACACCCGCTACGGCTCCCAGTAGCATTTTACCGACATCTCCGGAGCCACCCTGTGAAATCAGATCGACATTGATTTTGGATACCGAACCTGTAAAAGTACGTTTGTCCACGGTTTGATAGCCGGTGACCACTACTTCGTCCAGACTTTTTACATCGGGCTGGAGCTCAATGGTAATATCAGTCTGATTTCCGATTTCGATTTCCTGGGTTTTGTAGCTGATCATCGAGACGACAATGACTTTTCCGCCGGCTGGACGTTTGATCGAGAAGTTACCTTCTACGTCGGTAATGGTACCACGTTGGGTTCCTTTGAAGATGATATTTACTCCCGGTAAAGGTAGTTTCGTTTCGTCCAATACTTTTCCTTTTAAAATAGCCGGAGTTTTTTGTTTCGTTGTATCGTTATACTGTTTTGTCGAATCGGTTTTATGCATGGAAAGAAAGTCTGCACTTTTGTTGGAATCTCTGTCTTCTTTTTTAAAAAGTATGATTTGCCGATCGACAATGGAATAGTGAACGTCCGTGTTTTTAAACAGTTTGTTTAAAATGTTTTCAATGCTTTCTTCTTTTATTTTTAGACTTGCGATTCGGGAAACATCTACCCGTTGATGATTGTATACAAAATAATATTGACTTTGTTTTTCAATTTTTTCCAGTATTTTTTGTACTTGGATTTTTTCGAAATTGAAGGTGAATTTCTGACTGTAACCTGCCAGTGCTTGAAAACTTAGAAAGGATGTAAAGAATAAGAGCAGATAAAATCGAAACATTCGGAATAGATGAGGTCGGGAGTGTGATGTATCCCTGTACCACGCTTTTGTTTTTCTTTTCATAAATGTTAGTTTTTAGGTTTGTAGTATGGTTATCGAACCGTCTTTTTCCTTTTGAAAGGAGATAGGGGCAGAAGTAGCTATAATTTCAAGGATAGCTTGTAATCCTTTTCCTTTTTCAAAAGTTGCCGTATAGGTATATTCTCCGACTTGTCGGTCCCTAATGCGGATTGTTACATTAAATTTGCGCTCCAATTTCCTGACGATTTCCCGAAGCGGGATTTCTTTGAAACTTAGAATACCGTCTTTCCAGGATGTTTCCTGTTGACCGTTGACGATCTCTTTACCGATTTTTCGGTTTATTTTGTGGTAAGTTACTTTGTCATTGGGATTTAGACGAAGGTCTTGTTGTTCGGATTGAGAGTCTTTAAAACGCATGGTTATGATTCCCTGGCATAATGTGGCTTCAATGGTGTTATCATCGGCATAGGAAGAGAGGTTAAAGCGGGTTCCCGTAACGATCACGCTCACCAGAGAAGTTTCTACTTTGAAAGGATGTGCTTTATCCGATTTTACTTCAAAATAAGCTTCTCCGTCTAAAAAAATATTCCGATTGGTATCGCAGTAATTTTCGGGATAAATAATACGGCTTCCGGAGTTTAGCCATACTTTGGTTCCGTCTGCAAGTGTTATATTGCCTTCCAAGCCGTTAGGAATAAATATTTCCGTGGAGCTTGCTTGCTGTTTGTTTTGGAGCGATGGACTTTTTATTAAATCCCCGAATAAGGATGACAGAATGATTATAACAGAAACGGCGGCTACTGATGTGTAACTTATCCACCGGATTTTCTCCCACCGGTTTTTCCGCCTGTATAGTTTGTTCTTCAGTTCTTGTAAGTCATGAAGAGTGTCTGTTTTTTGATAAAGGTTTTTTATGGATGAGATATGCCAGATGAATTTTAAACGGTTGAACTCTTTTTTATGTTCCGGAGCGCTTGTCAACCATTCGTAAATACATTTGTTTTCTTGTTCAGTGGATTTTTTTAAAAAGTATTTTATTAGTAAAAGTTCATTGAATTCGATGTTCATAACGATTCGTTTATAGTTATTTATTTTTGTTATTTTAATATAACATATAACGAATCAACAGGTATTTTACCCTAGGTCGGATTTTGAAAAAATGGATATCTTTTAGGAATCCAGGAAATTTTTTAGCTCGGATTTTAGAAATAAAAGAGCTTTACTGATCTGGGCTTCAACGGCTTTTACAGAAATTTGTAATTCTTCTGCAATTTCTTTGTATTTTTTATTTTCGAATCGGTTCATTTCGAAAATTTTGCGGCATTGGGGAGGTAATTTTTGAATCGTATCCTTAATTTTTTCTTCCAGTTCATTGATGATGATTTCATCGAATATGAGATATTTATCATTGCAGTAAGCCAGAATTTTTTGCTCGTATTCTGAGTGTGTTTTACTGTGCCGGAGATGATCGATGGCTGCGTTGCGGACTGAAGTGTAAAGGAAAGATTTAAAGGAAGAATGGTTTTCTTCAGAAAGTACTTTTTCCCACAATTTCATGAATACGTCCTGCACTAATTCTTTGGCGGTTTCAATGTCATGTATGTAATTGTAGGCGTATATACATAATTGTTTATAATAAGTAATAAACAGAAAGTTAAATATCTGATTGTCTAGATGTTTATTTTTTTTGGCTTTCATGCTTTGTTTGTATTCAAAAACTTATAAAAGTTTCAAATATGTGAAAAATAATTTATATGCACTTAAATTATGTTTATAAATTGAAGAAAGAAAAAGAAAGATAAAATTGTATATATATAAAATTCAATTATTTAAATGATTTTGGCTATGTATTTGCAATGCTCGTAATTTTGGCATTTTCTTGCGAGTATTCGGAACAGAGTCTTATGCTGAGATTGAAAAGTACTTTTTAGAATCTTTAGCCTGATATTTATAGGGGTGTTTGCCGTAAAATGATGTTTTTATAAACTATGCTTAAAAATATAGGGGGGGTAAACGTGAAAAATATATGTTTTTATTATATTTGCATCATAAATGAAGGTGGGGAATTCTAATTTTTAATATTTCAATCATTTAATTTATGGCAAAAATCAGATTTTCGGCATTAAAGGAGATGGCCGGCCGTGGACCGGTTGAAAAGATAAAGAAGCAACGGGTAACGGAGGTGTACGGGATGGATGTGTTTACGATGGAAAAGATGAGGCATTATCTGTCAGTGGAGGCGTTCCGGAAGCTGGAGAAGATTATGTTTGAGGGAGGAAGTATCGACCGGATGCTGGCTGATCAGGTGGCAGCGGCTATGAAAGCCTGGGCTGTGGAGAAGGGTGCGACACATTATACGCATTGGTTTCATCCCTTGAACGGGGCTACGGCAGAGAAACACGATAGTTTTATCGATATTCTGAAGGACGGAGATGTGATCGAGGCATTTGACGGGAAGTTGTTGGTGCAGCAGGAACCGGATGCATCGAGTTTCCCGAACGGGGGGATTCGCAATACATTCGAGGCGCGTGGATATACGGCTTGGGATCCGGGTTCTCCGGCATTTATCAATAACAGCACCCTTTGTATTCCTACGGTGTTTGTGGCCTATACAGGGGAAGCGCTGGATTATAAAACGCCGATGCTGAAAGCATTGGCATGGATAGATAAAGCTGCTGTCGATGTATGCCAGTATTTTGATAAAGACGTGCAAAAAGTTATTGCCACTTTGGGGTGGGAGCAGGAATATTTTTTGGTGGATGAGGCGTTGTATAATGCACGTCCTGATTTGAAGTTGTGCGGATGTACGTTAATGGGACATTCGGCAGCTAAGGATCAGCAGTTGGAAGATCATTATTTCGGTGCGATTCCCGAACGAGTGAATGCTTTTATGGATGAATTGGAGTATGAGTGTTACCGTTTGGGAATTCCGGCAAAGACCCGTCACAATGAATGTGCCCCTAATCAGTTTGAACTGGCTCCGGTTTTTGAGGAGGTAAATCTGGCTGTGGATCACAATCAGTTGTTGATGTCGACAATGAAACGGGTGGCCCGTCATTATAAATTCCGGGTGTTGTTGCATGAGAAACCCTTTAAGGGGATCAATGGTTCCGGAAAACATAATAATTGGTCTCTATTGACGGATACCGGCGTGAATTTATTGTCTCCGGGAAAGAATCCGAAATCGAATATGCAATTTCTGGTATTTTTGGTAACGACGGTTAAGGCTGTTTTAGAACACGAAGCTTTGTTTAAAGCTTGCATCGTATCGTTGGGGAATGAACGCCGACTGGGTGGAGACGAAGCTCCTCCCGTAATTATGTCGGTATTTCTCGGACAGCAGCTCGATTCTATTCTGGATGAAATCGAGACGAAGGTGAGCAGTAAGAAAATGAGTCCGGATGAGAAAACCGAACTGAAATTGAATGTGGGAAAGATTCCTGAAATTATGCGGGATAATACGGATCGTAACCGTACGTCTCCTTTTGCTTTTACGGGTAACCGTTTTGAATTCCGGGCTGTCGGGGCTTCGGCGAATTGCGGAGCTTCAATGATCGTTTTGAATGCTGCAGTTGCCGAGCAGTTGGTGGCTTTTAAGCAGGAAACGGATGCGTTGATCGATAAAGGAGTAAAGAAAGACGAGGCTATTTTTCAGACTTTGCGGAGATATATCATTGCCTGTAAAAAAATCCGGTTTGAAGGTAACGGATACAGTAAGGAATGGAAAGAAGAAGCTCAAAAGCGGGGCTTATCTGTCGAGAGCGGTTGTGTGCGTTCGTTGAGGGCTTATCTGTCGACAAAGGCGAAGAAATTATTCATAGATAACGGTATTTTTACAGAACGGGAACTGGAAGCCCGTTTTGAGATTAAAAACGAGACGTATCTGAAAAAATTACAGATCGAATCCCGGGTATTGGGTGATTTGGCTTTGAATCATATTATACCTACAGCTATTGCTTATCAAAATACATTGATCGATAACGTAAAAGGTTTGAAAGATATTTTACCCAACGTGTATGCGGAAGTCGGGCATGTTCAGTTGGAGTCGATCAAGGAGATTTCCATGCATATTAAGGAAATCAAAACGATGGTCAATGATATGACAGAAGCCCGTAAGCTTGCTAATAATACGTATGAGAATGAAGTGGAGCGTGCGGAGTCTTATTCGGAAACCGTGAAACCCTATCTGGATAAGATACGCTATCATATTGATAAATTGGAATTATTGGTGGACGATGAGATTTGGCCTTTACCGAAATACCGGGAGCTTTTATTTTCTAAATAGAACAAAAAACAGGGAGGTTACTTCCCTGTTTTTTTCAAAGTTTTGTTTTTATTTGTCTTTCCGGACATTTTTATTTATCTCCAAAAACGGTAATATACTCCTAACGGTAAAGATTTGTCGAAATGATCCGTAAAATAGAGTTCTCCGAATTGTTCTCCGGTGCATGTTCCTATCAGTTGGCGCACGGCAGTACGGGCGAGTAATGCGGACAATCCCATGGAATAGAGATTCAGTACCAGAAAGCTGTTGTGGGAGGCCAGCAATTGACCGCACAGGCTTAACAGTTCGTTAATGTTTTCTTCCAATATCCATTTTTCACCATCCGGGCCTCGTCCGTAAGCGGGAGGGTCCAGGATGATGCCCTGATATTTTTTCCCGCGTTTTACTTCTCTGCGGACAAATTTCAGGGCATCGTCTACTATCCACCGGATGCCGTCTATACCGGATGCTTCCATATTTTCCCGCGACCAACTGATAACCGGTTTTACCGAGTCTACGTGAGTGACGTCGGCGCCTGCACTGCGGGCTGCCAAAGAAGCTCCTCCCGTATAGGCAAAGAGGTTTAATACCCGGGCATTGTTACCGATTTTGTGGATTTGTTCATATATAAAGTCCCAGTTTGCAGCTTGTTCCGGGAATATACCGACGTGTTTGAAGGAGGTCAGGCCAAGCCGCATACGGAGTTTCATTTTTCCCTGGCTGTAGTTGACAAACCATTGTTGAGGCATTTTCGGCTTGCAGATCCATTCGCCGCGTTCTTCATTGCGTTTGTCTTTGCGGAAATAGGCATGTGCCCGTTGTGTCCATTCCGAATCGGATAAGGATTTGTTCCAAATGGCCTGTGGTTCCGGGCGTGCTATGATGTATTGCCCGAAGCGTTCTAATTTTTCAAAATTGCCGCTGTCGAGCAATTCGTAATCTTCCCAATTGCCGGGCGTCTGTAATTTTATATCCATACATTCAGGAATAAGAGTTCATTTCAAGTAATTGGTCGATGTGTTTACGGTCGTTCCACAATCGGGGAACCTTATTCTGGCCGCCTAGTTTCCCCTGGCCTTTTAACCAGTCGTTAAATAAATTGGGGCGGGCCATATGAATTTTCAGTCGTTCCAGAGACAATAGCCGTTTGGCTTCATAGTCGGAATTCAATTTTTGAAGCTCTGTATCGAGTATGGATGCGAATTGTTCGATGTCGGCCGGTGGGGTTTCAAATTCGATCAGCCATTCGTGTGCACCTTTTTTACCTCCATTCATAAAAATAGGGGCTGCTGTGAATTCCAGTATATGGCAGTCCGTTTTTTCGCAGGTAATCCGTAAGGCTTCCGTCGCATTGTCGATGATCAGTTCTTCGCCGAAAGCGTTAATGAACAGTTTTGTCCGTCCCGTGATTTTGAATTTATAGGGATCGGTAGAAGTAAACATGATCGTATCTCCGATCATGTATCGCCAGAGTCCTCCGTTTGTCGTAATAACCAGTGCGTAGTTGACGTCTTTTTCAATTTCTTCCAGCAGCAGAGCCTGAGGTTGTGATTTACCCAATTCACTGGTTGGTATGAATTCGTAGTATACACCGTAGTCCAGCATGAGCAAAAGAGAGGTATCGTTCGGATCGTCCTGAATGCCGAAGAAACCTTCGGAAGCGTTATAGGTTTCCAGGTATTTCATTTTCGGATTGGGAAGTAGCTTCTTATATTGTTCCCGGTAAGGGATAAAACTGATTCCGCCGTGTATAAAAAGCTCGAGGTTCGGCCACACTTCATGCAGGTTGCTTTTTCCTGTTTTTTCCAGGATTTTATTGATCAGGGTCAAAAACCAGGAAGGTACTCCCGCCAGACAGCGAACGTCCTCTTTGATTGTCGTTTCGCATATCCTTTCGAGCTTTTCCTCCCAGTTGCTCATCAGCATGATGGAGACATCCGGTGTTTTCATGAAGTTGGCCCAAAAGGGGGTGTTGGAGATCAGAATAGCAGAGAGGTCTCCGTATTGGCAGTTGCTGTTCGTCGAGCTGATCTCGCTGCTTCCGCCTAAAGCCAGTGTTTTACCCCCGAAGACCTGAGCGTCCGGATACAAGCGATTGACAATACCTATGATGTCTTTCCCTCCCCGGAAATGACAGTTTTCCAGAGAAGAAGGAGAAACGGGGATGAATTTGCTTTTAGCGTCTGTCGTACCGGAGGATTTGGCAAACCATTTGATATCTTCCGGCCACAATATATTCTGTGTGCCTTCCATGGTTTGGGCAATCAGGTCTTTGATATCCTCATAATGGACAATCGGCAGCCTTTCCCGGTATTGTTCTGCCGTCAGAATGGATTTGAAATCGTATTTCTGTCCGTATGCCGTATTGGCTGCCGTCAAAAGTAATTCCCTTAATGTATTGCGTTGCGTTTCGGTCGGATTGGCTTTGAAATTGTCAATCTGATTTAAGCGCTTTTGCATGAACAGTGAGATGAGTGAATTGATAAACGCCATAAATAAATAGGTTGAGGGTTAAAAATGGTTTTTGCCCTTTCGGTTTTATTCAATCTTCAAAATTCAATTTTAATTGTGGGTCTGCTAAATTAAAACTTTTTCGGTGAAGATCAGTGATCCCGAATTGTTTTATTTTTTCCCGATGTTCCAGGGTCGGATAGCCTTTATTTTGTTTCCAGTTATACATTGGAAATTCTCTGTCCATTTTTTCCATATATTCATCCCTGTGGGTTTTGGCTAAAACCGAAGCGGCGGCAATGGACATGTATTTACCGTCTCCTTTGACGATACATAAATGAGGAATGTCCCGGTATTTTTTGAACCGGTTTCCGTCAATGATGATATGTTCCGGGCGTATGTGCAATTGATCCAGGGCTTTATGCATCGCCATGATCGATGCATTCAGGATGTTTATTTCATCGATTTCGTGATTGTTGATGGCTGCTACAGCCCAGGCTACCGCTTCTTTTTCGATGATGGGCCGGAGTTGGTTGCGCTGTTTTTCTGATAATTGTTTGGAATCATTTAACAGTTCATTATAGAAATTGTCGGGTAGAATGACTGCCGCTGCAAATACCGGCCCGGCCAGACATCCTCTTCCGGCTTCGTCACAACCGGCTTCGATGGCTTCGCCTTTGTATTTCAATTGTAACATAACTTGAGGTTTACATGATTATTTTGTCGCAGAGCGATAAAATAATTCATATTTTTGCAAAAATAATATTTTCAAATTTTAATCTCAGGTTTTCTGTCGAATTATGTTGAGTAAGGAAGAAGTAAAAGAATTGCGGATAAATTTCTGGAATGGTTTCAAACGGTATTGTGCTAAGCGCCGGGTTAACCGGCATTGGGTTTTGACGGGTGTGAAAATAAAATGTACTCAGTTGAAATTTTATGCCGACCGGGAAAAAGCTTTGGTGTTGTTTCAGATTGACCATAAAAATCCATTGAGACGCTATGAGGTGTATGAATGTTTTCTTTCTTACCGTAAGTTGATGGGAGAAAGTTGCGGGGAGGATTTGAAATGGGAGGAAGATTATGCCGGAATAGATGACCGGACTGTCAGTGCTGTTTATTTTGAGTTGGCAGGAGTGGATGTCTTGCGTGCGGAAGATTGGGAGGGTATTTATGCGTTTTTTGTGGAGAAGATGATATTGCTGGAGGAAGCCTATTGGGAATACCGGGATTTGATAAATGAACGGCTTAAGGGGAATGCGGGGAATAATTGAGGATTTATGATTTTAGATTGACGATTCCTTTTTTCCAGGGGAGGGGTGTGGGTATAATCTAAAATCGTCAATCTAAAATCTACAATTAATAGGTTTCGTTTCGTATTTAGAGTGGTTTGGTTTATAAATTAAATTGAAGTCCGACACCCAGAATTTCTTTGAATTGTACGCGGGGACCTGCACTGCCGTTTTTTTGAGTGATTTTTACGTCGTTGTCATAAATGAGGTTGGTGGTCAGGTTTGTCGAGAACCAATTGTTGATTTTCATGTTTAGAAGTACATCCCATCGGACGTCGATATTTTGCGGTTGATCCAGGTAGTTGCAATAAAGATCTACCCGGCTGTAGATCGTCATATTTTTCAGAAATTCGTATTGAACTTCGGCTTTTAGATTGGCTCCGAATTCGGAAAGAAGGTGTTTTCCTTTTTTGACACCGAATGCCCCTGCATCCGATAGCCGGTTGTTGGCGACAAAGGTGCCCCGCCAGGAAGCCGGCGAAAAAGTAGCTGTAAAATAGGGTTTGGGAGTCCAGGTGACACCGGCTCCGATCATCAGATAGGCCGGAGCCATGAATTTTGAAATGAAGGAATCTCTGGAAACCTCATAGTTGTAACCTTTGGCGAATTGGGTCTGGAAGGTAAGCAATCCGCTGAGGTAAAAATTTTTGGCCATTTGGTAGCCGTAGGTGGAAGAGAGGTATATTTTATCATTCGTTTTGCGTGTGCCGTTGCTTTCAGTCCTGTTTAATCCGTAAGCCAGTTCGAGGCGATTATTTAACAGATGCCGTTCTTTTTTGAAATCAGCGGAATAATTCAGCAGGGCATCGAGTCCCAGGGCGGATTCACCCCCGGCAGACCAACTGCTTAGGCTTGCCTGCGAAAGATTGAAGGCTGTTATTCCTTTCCGTTCCCAGTAAGGGTTTTGTCCGGGCTGGGCCAAAAGTGTACAGTAATTCCCGATGAGGAAAAAAATAATATAGATACTTTTTTTCATAATTGTAATTTTTATAAGTCAGAGTTTTTTACTCCTACGAATCGGGAGGTGGGAAGGTTAGGAATAAATGCAGGACTTGTGTATGGAGGTATAAAAAAACAGAGGAGCAACTGAACGGCCCCTCTGTTTTTTTAGTCTTTGTCGATTTCTTCGGCTGGAATGGGAAGCTGATACCTGGTTTCTATGATTTCTTTATCGGAAAAGAAAAAAGAGGCTTCCCAGGCTGCGTTTTCGTCGCTGTCTGAAGCGTGAATGGCATTACGGGTTTTGCTTTCTGCAAAATATTTACGGATGGTATGTTCTGCGGCTTTTACCGGGTCGGTAGCACCGATTAGGGCTCTGAAGTCTGCAACGGCATTTTCTTTTTCGAGTACGGCTACTACAATAGGGCCGGCAGTCATAAAGAGACTCAACGTACGGAAAAACGGACGCTCTTTATGTATGTGATAAAATTTCTCGACGTCGGAACGGCTGAGGCAAACCATTTTAAGGGCCAGAATACGAAATCCCGCTTTTTCAATGATTGTCAGTATTTCTCCGGTATGTTGCTGGCCGACGGCATTGGGTTTGATAATGGTGAAAGTTCTGTTCGTCATAATTTTCAGTTTTAATTGTGTAGCTAAGATAAGTAAAATAAAGAAACCGGGTTTAATTTATGTGGATGTTATCCAGAGAATCTGGTATATAAGGAAATAATTAGAACAAATCTAAATTAGAAAAAAATGTTTTAAATAATTCATTTTTTCTGGTAATGTTTGTAAATTTGACAAAAATCGATATAGGTGTATAATATTTAACAACAAACTTATATAATAATAGGCCATGAACAAATTTATATCAATTGAAAAGGCTGTAGCACAGGTGAAAGATGGGATGACGGTTATGGTAGGCGGTTTTCTGGCTAACGGAACCCCTAACGCAATCGTTGACGCTCTGGCGAAAAGCGGAGTAAAAAATCTGACCTTGATTTGTAATGATACGGCTTTCCCGGATAAAGGGGTGGGACAATGGATTGCCAATAAGCAAGTGAAGAAATTGATCGTTTCTCATATCGGTACGAATCCGTGTACCAGTGAGCAGATGAATAGCGGTGAATTGGAAATTGAATTTGTTCCGCAGGGGACACTTGCAGAGCGAGTGCGTTGCGGAGGGGCCGGTTTAGGCGGTTTTTTGACGACGACAGGTATGGGAACGATTGTTGCGGAAGGAAAGCCGGTTGTTCAGGTCGATGGGAAAGAATATTTGTTGGAGAAACCTTTACGGGCAGATATAGCCTTGGTTGGTGCCAGTTTGGGAGATAAGAGCGGGAACCTGGTATATAAAGGTACTTCTCAGAATTTTAATCCTTTAATGGCGAGTGCTGCGGATTTGGTTATAGCGGAGATAGAGGATTTGGTAGAAGTCGGGGAATTGTTTCCGGAATTAGTGAAGACACCGGGAATTTTTGTCGACTATATTATTGAGAAGTAAAAACGCATGTACAATTTTAAGCAATAGAGAATATGGAAAAATCATTGATAAGATTGAGAATGAGTGCACACGATGCCCATTACGGCGGTAATTTGGTCGATGGTGCACGTATGTTGCAATTGTTCGGAGATGTAGCTACCGAATTGTTGATAAAGCATGACGGGGATGAGGGATTGTTTGCCGGTTATGACAATATCGAGTTTTTAGCGCCGGTGTATGCCGGAGATTATATCGAAGCTACAGGGGAAATTGTACATGTCGGAAATTCTTCCCGTAAGATGGTATTTGAAGCCCGTAAGGTAGTAATTACCCGGACGGATATATCAGAATCTGCTGCGGATTTCCTGGAAGAACCTGTCGTTGTATGTCGGGCGAGCGGTACTTGTGTCGTTCCGAAAAAATGTCAACGGAAAGGATAAATAGTTCGCTTTGTAGAGATTAAGGAAGAAATAAATTAAAGGATAAGTTATGGAAAAATTGATTATAACTGCTGCCATTTGCGGAGCTGAAGTATTGAAAGAACATAACCCGGCTGTTCCCTACACTGTGGAGGAATGTGTCCGGGAGGCCCGTTCGGCTTATGATGCCGGAGCAAGTATCATTCATTTGCATGTCAGATATGACGATGGAACACCGACACAGGATAAGGCTCGTTTCAAAGTGATTATAGATGCTATTCGGGAGGCATGTCCGGATGTGATTATTCAGCCTTCAACGGGGGGGGCTGTGGGAATGACTGACGACGAACGTTTGCAACCGACGGAGTTACATCCTGAAATGGCTACTCTGGATTGCGGGACGTTGAATTTCGGCGGGGATGAAGTGTTTATGAATACCGAGAATACGATTCGTTATTTCGGACAACGCATGATTGAGTTGGGGATTAAGCCGGAATTGGAAGTTTTTGATAAGAGTATGATAGAAATGGCTTTACGGATGCATAAGAAAGGGTTTATCAAGGCTCCGATGCATTTTGATTTTGTGATGGGCGTGAATGGGGGAATCGGCGGTGACATCCGAGATTTCGTTTTTTTACGCCATAGTATTCCTTCTGATGCGACTTATACCGTTGCCGGGATCGGCCGGTACGAATTTCCTTTGGCGGTTTGTGCAATCGTTGACGGCGGGCATGTCAGAGTCGGTTTTGAAGACAATGTATATTTGTCGAAAGGTGTATTGGCTAAATCGAACGGGGAACTTGTCGGGAAGGTGGTGCGTTTGGCAAAAGAGTTCGGACGTGAGATTGCGACACCTGATGAAGCCCGGCAGATATTGGGCTTGAAAGCAAGAGTGTAATCATTTTTCAATTGAATTTTAACTATTAAACTTATATATTGTTATGAAAAAAGGAAATAAATACGGAACCCACAGAGTGATTGAACCGAAAGGTGTGTTGCCTCAACCGGCTAATAAGTTGGACAACAATATGGATGAAATATACGATAACGAAATATTGATTGATGTTCAGACGTTGAATATTGATTCGGCCAGTTTTACTCAGATTCACGAGCAGGCAAAGGGCGATAAAGCGAAGATTGCGGAGATTATGCTGGATATCGTAGCCAAGCAGGGAAAACACCGGAATCCGGTAACCGGTTCGGGAGGTATGTTGTTGGGAACCGTGGAAAAGATCGGAGATGCTTTGATCGGAAAAACGGATTTGAAGGTCGGAGATAAAATTGCCACTTTGGTGTCTCTGTCATTAACTCCTTTGAGAATTGATAAGATCAAAGAAATTCGCGCGGATGTGGATCAGGTGGACATCGACGGAAAAGCTATTTTGTTCGAGAGCGGCATTTATGCTAAAATTCCGGCTGATTTACCTGAGAAACTGGCTCTTTCTGCATTGGATGTGGCCGGGGCTCCTGCCCAGACGGCTAAATTGGTAAAGCCGGGAGACACCGTGTTGATTATCGGTGCCGGCGGTAAATCGGGTATGTTGTGCTGTTATGAAGCTAAAAAGAGAGCCGGAGTGACCGGTAAAGTGATCGGTTTGTGTCATAGTCAAAAGAGTACGGAGCGTTTGCAAAAGCTCGGTTTCTGTGATTATGTATTCTCTGCCGATGCGACACAACCGGTTTCGGTGATGGAGAAAATCTCAGAGTTGACCAATGGAGAAATGTGTGATATTACTATTAATAATGTGAATATTACGGATACGGAAATGACCAGTATTCTTTGTACGAAAGATACCGGATTGGTTTATTTCTTCTCTATGGCGACAAGTTTCACGAAAGCAGCTTTGGGAGCAGAAGGGGTTGGTAGTGATGTAACGATGTTGATTGGTAACGGATACACCAGAGGACATGCTGAAATCACTTTACAGGAACTGCGTGAGAGTGAGGAATTGCGTAAAATTTTTACGGAATTGTATGCTTAAGAATTTAAAAGTCTGGGGTTAGAGATTGTGGCCGATAGCTTCGTGCTATCCGGATTGTTTATAATGGTTGAGCCGGAGCGGATCAGAACAAGGTAAACGGATAGTATGGTTGCTATCGGGCAATTTATTTCGGACCGGATTGGATTGAATGGAACATTATTATTAAAACAAAGTGCTATGACAAGCCGACGAAAAGAGTTTTTTCCGGAAGTAACCGATGAACAGTGGAACGACTGGCATTGGCAGGTAAAAAACAGAATAGAAACTTTGGAGCAGCTAAAGAAGTATATCCGTTTGACAAGAGAGGAAGAGGAAGGGGTACGCGAGTCGTTGAAAACGTTACGTATGGCGATTACTCCTTATTATTTGAGCTTGATTGATCCGGACAATCCGCATTGTCCGATCCGTAAGCAGTCTATTCCGACCATAGAAGAGCTACATAAATCACCGGCAGATTTGCTGGACCCCTTGCATGAGGATGGGGATTCTCCAGTACCGGGGTTGACACATCGCTATCCGGATCGGGTATTGTTTTTAATTACGGATCAATGTGCGATGTATTGCCGGCATTGTACCCGGCGGCGTTTTGCCGGGCATCATGACTGTGCTGCCCCTTCGGAGCGTATTGATAAGGGAATTGAATATATCGCGGCTCACCCGGAAGTAAGGGATGTGTTGTTGTCGGGAGGAGATGCTTTATTGGTGAGCGACGGGCGTTTGGAAGATATTATCAAGCGCTTGCGGGCAATTCCGCATGTTGAAATCATCCGTATCGGGAGCCGTACTCCGGTGGTTTTACCTCAACGTATTACAGAAGGATTGGTAAATATGTTGAAAAAGTATCATCCGATTTGGTTGAATACGCATTTCAATCATCCGAACGAAATCACGGAGGAATCTTCAGCAGCGTGTGCCCGTTTGGCAGATGCCGGGATACCTTTGGGAAATCAATCGGTATTATTGCGGGGAATCAATGATTGCACTCATGTCATGAAAAGATTGGTGCAACAACTGGTACGTATTCGGGTACGACCTTATTATATTTATATATGTGATTTGTCGATGGGGATCGGACATTTCCGCACCCCGGTATCGAAAGGTATTGAAATTATCGAAAATTTGCGCGGTCATACTTCCGGTTATGCCGTACCGACATTCGTTGTGGATGCACCGGGTGGAGGCGGTAAGATTCCGGTTATGCCGACGTATATGATTTCTCAAAGTCCGAATCGGGTCGTTTTACGGAATTTTGAAGGAGTTGTGACGACTTATACGGAACCTTCCGATTACAAAGACGAATGTTATTGCGAGGAATGTGAAAAAGTCCGGAAAACGGAGGGGGTTGCGGAGTTATTGAAAGGAACAAGGTTGTCGATAGAGCCGAACGATCTGGATCGGAAGAACCGGAATTTGTTGGCGAAAGGATGATTTTTTCATTGTTGCAGTGATTCCTGACGGAGGAGAGCAGATGATGTCTTGGATAGAAGATATATTGAGATGTAAGAGTTTGTCGATTATCGGTTTGGAGAAGAATACCGGTAAGACGGAAAGCCTGAATTATATATTACAGGAATTGAAGGATTCGGGCAGGACGATTGCATTGACTTCTATCGGTATAGATGGAGAGAAGAGGGATCAGGTCTGTCAGATAGCGAAGCCGGAAATCGAACTTTACGAAGGCATGGTTTTCGTAACGACCGAGCAACATTATCGAACAAGACGGTTGGTTGCCGAGGTGCTGGATATCAGTGACCGGCGCACTTCACTGGGACGTTTGGTGACAGCCAGGGCTAAAACGGGAGGTAAAGTTTTACTTTCGGGGCCGCCCGATACTGCCGGTTTGAAAGAATTGATTTCGGGAATGGGGAGATGGGAGGTCGGTCTGACAATTGTTGACGGGGCATTGTCCCGTTTCAGCCACGGTTCGCCTGCTGTTTGTGAGGGGCTTGTTTTAGCTACAGGTGCAGCCGTTTCCGGAACGATACCCCAGTTGGTCAACAAGACCAAATATGTGTATGATCTGATTTCTTTAGAAGAGGTTGAGCCGCAAATCGGCCGGCAATTGGAAGAAAAGGAAAGCGGTATTTGGGCGGTTGACGGGCAGGGCGTTGTCAGGGATCTGGGAATTCCCTCGGCATTGATGTTGGAGCGGTATAAGGCAGACGTCTTCCGATATGGGAGGTGTCTGTATGTCGCCGGGGTTGTAAGTGATAATTTGTTGAATTTTTTACGGACGCAAGCCTTGCCGGTAGAATTGATTATTCAGGATTTTACCCGCATGTTTGCTTTACCGGAAACTTATAATTTTTTTGTGCATAAAGGGAATCGTGTAAAGGTTCTTCGGCGTTCCAGGCTTCTGGGAGTGACGGTAAATCCAATGTCGCCTTCAGGTTTTTGCCTGAATTCCGTTCGTCTCCGGGAAGCTTTGGAAGCCGCTTTGAAAATACCGGTATACGATGTGAGAACTATGAAAAGTAAGTGATAGAGATGCAAGTAAGGGAAGCGATAAAACAAATCAGCGGATTCCGTTATCTGATTGACAGGCTGGAGCTCCGTTCCGGTGTCGGCAGGGAGAGGATATTGCATCAGCCATGGATGGAATGTTCTGAAACAATCGAAAAAGAATTGGAGAAAACGGAGCAAATTATCCGGGTAGCCGCTACAAATCCGCCTTTGACTTGTAAGTTCCGGAAGGCACTGGAGCGTGTTAAAAATATCAGAGGTACGATTAAACGTTTATCGGAAAATACGGTATTGGATGACCTGGAGCTTTTCGAAATCAAAAATTTTGCTTCGGCAGTTGTTGAGATCAGGGCATTTACAGAATATTGTCCGGTGGTAGAATTACCGGATTTGACGGCTGTTTTTGTTTTGCTCGATCCGGAAAATACCGGAATATCCCATTTCTATATTTATGATGTTTATTCTCCGGATTTAGCGGCTTTAAGGAAGGAGATCCGGCTGAAAAAATCAGCAGGGGAAGAAGAGGTGACAGAAGCTTTATATTTTAAAAGTGTGGAGATTGAAGATCGGGTCCGGGGTGAATTGACTGTAAAACTTCAGGGATATAAAGAGTCGCTGTCCAAAGCTTTGGAGGGAGTTGCTCATTTGGATGTTTTGCAGGCAAAAGCTTTGTTGGCGGTGCAATTGGACCTGTGTCGTCCGGAAGTTTGTGTTGAGGGGGGTGAAGTTTATACAGCTTATGAAGGTTTGTTTCATCCGGAAATTAAAGATAATCTGCAACGAAACGGTAAGGATTATCAGGCTGTGGACATAGTTATCCGTCCGGAGGTCACTTTAATTACCGGAGCCAATATGGCCGGTAAAACGGTTTTGTTGAAAAGTGTAGCTTTGTCCCAATGTCTGTGTCAGTTCGGATTTTATGTTCCGGCAAAATGTGCCCGGGTGGCTTCCGTGGCGGAAGTTGCCATCAGTAGCGGGGACGGGCAGGATGAGTTGAGCGGTTTATCTTCGTTTGCTGCGGAAATGTTATGTGTGGACAGGATTATCCGGGAAGTTAAAGCAGGAAGAAAAATATTGGTGTTGATAGATGAATTGGCAAGGACGACGAATCCTGCGGAAGGACGTGCTCTTGTTTGTGGGGTGGTAGAACTATTGGCGGGAGCCGGTGTTCCGGTGTTGATTACGACTCATTACAGCGGTATTGAAGGGAGATGCAGAAGATTGCGTGTCAGAGGTTTTCGGGAAGAAAAGATAGAAGGTGCTTTGACATTAGCGAATGTTACTTCGTTTATTGATTATTCATTGGTGGAAGAAGAGCGGGAAGAAGTTCCCCGGGAGGCGATTCGGATCGCCGAGATATTGGGGGTCGACGGAGAGTTGCTTGAAAAAGCAAGACGGGTTATGGAAAAAGAAAATAGAATTAAAAAATAAGATATTCGGACTATGGAGAGTAAATTAGGACTGGATTTTAAGAAGGTCGGCCATGCCAAGGAACTGGCCAGAAAGATTGCCGACGGTGTACAAGGGTTCGTAGAGCAATATACGACTGTCGCTGTCGAAAGAACTTTATGCCGTTTGCTTGGGATAGACGGTGTGGATGCGAATACCGTACCGTTGCCGAATGTATTGGTGAGTGAATTGAAGGAAAAAGGTGTATTGGGGCAGGGCGTGTTGTTTTTTCTGGGGAATGCAATTATTTCTACGGGTAAAGATCCGCAGGAGATAGCTGAAGCTGTGGGTGAAGGAGAGTTGGATATTACCCGTTTGCCGTTTCATTCGGCAGAGGAGATTCAAAAGGCTTTGGAACCTTATGTTGCTTCGACGATTGAAAGAATCATTAAACGGAAGCAAAAGCGGGCAGCTTATCTGGAAAATTTAGGAGAAGGCCCTAAGCCTTACTTATATGTGATTGTAGCTACCGGTAATATTTATGAAGATGTTGTTCAGGCGCAGGCAGCAGCCCGTCAGGGTGCTGATATTATAGCCGTGATCCGGACGACGGGACAAAGCTTGTTGGATTATGTTCCTTATGGAGCAACGACAGAAGGGTTCGGAGGAACGTTTGCTACGCAGGAAAATTTCCGGATTATGCGTAAAGCGCTGGATGAAGTCGGAGAAGAGGTCGGACGTTATATACGTCTTTGTAATTATTGTTCGGGTTTATGTATGCCGGAAATTGCGGCAATGGGAGCTTTGGAAGGGTTGGATGTAATGCTGAATGACGCTTTATACGGAATATTATTCCGGGATATCAATATGCAACGGACACTGGTGGATCAGTATATGTCCCGGGTTATCAACGGTTTTGCCGGCGTGATTATCAATACCGGCGAAGACAATTATCTGACGACGGCGGATGCCGTGGAACAGGCTCATACCGTATTGGCTTCGGATTTGATTAATGAGCAATTGGCTTTATTGGCCGGTTTACCGGAAGAACAGATGGGGTTGGGACATGCCTTTGAAATGGACCCGGAGTTAGAGAACGGCTTTTTGCTGGAGTTGGCACAAGCTCAGATGATCCGGGAGATTTTTCCCCGTGCTACGTTGAAATATATGCCTCCGACCAAATTTATGACGGGAAATATTTTCCGGGGACATATACAGGATGCTTTGTTCAATATGGTCGGTATATGGACTTCTCAGGGTATTCAGTTGCTGGGAATGCCGACGGAAGCCATTCATACGCCTTTTATGTCGGATCGTTATCTTTCCATAGAGAATGCCCGCTATATATTTAATAATATGCGGAATATCGGGGATGAGATCGAATATAAGAAAGACGGTATTATCCGGAAACGGGCGGCGGAGGTGCTGGATAAAGCCATTGCTCTGTTGAAGGAAATGGAGACGGAAGGATTGTTTACGGCGCTCGAGAAAGGAATTTTTGCCGATGTCAAGCGTCCGAGAAACGGCGGAAAAGGATTGGACGGCGTAACGGAAAAAGGAGGTAATTATTATAATCCGTTTGTAAAGATCATGAAACAGTGATATTTACAATTTGAGGAAGACGGATGAAGTTGTAAATCTGATACGTCTACTGGCATATTAAACTTTACGCTTCAATACTGTAATTTACTAAAATAAAGATTATTACGATATTTGAATATATCGGTTAATTATGAATGGGGTATTTATTATTAAAATATAAAATATGAGCGGAGGATTATATTCAACAGAGGTGAATGATTTCGATCAAACCCTGGACCTGAAAAAGATAAAACCCTATGGGGATACGATGAATGACGGTAAAACGCAGATTAGTTTTACCTTGCCGGTTCCGGATGGGGAGGAAGGCATTGAAGCCGCCAAGCAATTGATGAAGAAGATGGGATTCGAAAATCCGTTGGTTGTATTTCATAAAGAGTTGACGAAAGGATTTACTTTTTTCAATTGTTACGGTAGTTGTACCCATACGGTGGATTATACGAATATTCATGTTCCGAAGGTGGAATCGACACGTTGGAGTATGTCCGAAACCGACGATTTTATCCGGACCCGTATCGGTCGTAAAATTGTGGTTGTCGGTGCAAGCACCGGAACGGATGCCCATACGGTGGGAATTGATGCAATTATGAACATGAAGGGGTTTGCCGGACATTACGGATTGGAGCGTTACGATATGTTCGAGACGTTGAATATGGGAAGTCAGGTACCCAATGAAGAGTTTATAGCCAAAGCCATTGAGCTGGGAGCCGATGCTTTGTTGGTGTCGCAGACGGTGACGCAGAAGGACGTGCACGTTAAAAATCTCACGGAATTAGTTGAGATGCTGGAAGCCGAGGGCTTACGAAGCAAACTGCTGTTGCTTTGCGGAGGGCCTCGTATTTCTCATGAGTTGGCTAAGGAGCTGGGATATGATGCCGGTTTCGGCATGAACACTTATGCTGACGATGTAGCTTCGTTTATTGCACAGGAATTATGGAACAGATTGCAAAATAAAGAGTAATTTAAAACATACAAATTATGGAAAAAGATCAGATAAAGCAGGTCATAGCCAAGCGGGTTGCTATGGAACTGAAAGACGGAGATGTCGTTAATCTGGGAATCGGAATCCCGACACTGGTACCGAATTATTTGCCGAAGGAGGTAAATGTAATTTTGCAGACGGAAAACGGTATGCTGGGAATGGGACCGGCTCCGGCAGAAGGTGAAGAAGACCCGGAATTGACCAATGCAGGAGGAGGATATATTACGGCTTTACCCGGGGCTTCCAGTTTTGACAGTGCCACTTCTTTCGGTATTATCCGGGGAGGTCATGTGGATGTCAGTATATTGGGAGCTTTACAGGTTGATGAAAAAGGTGATTTGGCGAACTGGATGATTCCGGGTAAGAAGACGCCGGGTATGGGAGGGGCGATGGATTTACTGGTCGGAGCAAAAAAAGTGATTCTGGCTATGGAGCATACGGCGAAAGGAAATCCGAAAATCATGAAAAAATGTACGTTGCCTTTAACGGCAGCCGGACAGGTCGATTTGATTGTGACGGAGATGGGGGTGATTGAGGTAACTCCTCACGGCCTTGTATTGCGTGAAATACATCCGGAATTTACCGTAGAGCAGGTGCAGGCAGCAACGGAGGCAGAATTGATCGTTACGCCTGATTTGAAGCTGATGGCAAATTAATATGTGAGAAAGTTTGGGTGTTTTATCTTGCAAATTTTCAAATCTTCAAAATATAAACTATGGATTTTTCATTATCAAAAACAGAGATATTATTTCGGCAGATGATTCGGGAGTTTGCCGAGAAAGAGGTGAAGCCTTTGGCAGCAGAAATCGATGAGGAGGAGCGTTTTCCTTTGGAAACCGTAGAGAAAATGGCCAGGTTAGGTATTATGGGTATTCCTTTCCCCGCGGAATATGGGGGTGCCGGCGGAAATAATATATTATATACAATGGCTGTGGAAGAGTTATCCCGGGTATGTGCCACAACGGGAGTTATCGTTTCTGCTCATACTTCTTTGTGCGCGGCTCCTATTTACGAGTTCGGAACGGAAGAGCAACGGAAGAAGTATTTACCGAAGTTGTGTTCCGGAGAATGGATCGGTGCTTTCGGGCTGACAGAACCGAATGCGGGAACGGATGCCTCGGCCCAGCAGACGATGGCGGTTTTGGAAGGAGACCATTATGTGTTGAACGGGACGAAAATTTTTATTACGAATGCAGCTTATGCAAATGTATATATTGTGATGGCAATGACGGATAAGTCGTTGGGGACCAAAGGTATTTCTGCCTTTATCGTCGAACGGGATTTTCCGGGATTCTCGATCGGGAAGAAAGAGAAGAAAATGGGTATCCGGGGATCGGCTACCTGTGAGTTGATTTTCGAAAATTGCATTGTACCGAAAGAAAATCTGTTGGGAAAACCCGGCGGGGGATTCGGAATAGCCATGAAGACGCTGGACGGCGGACGTATCGGAATCGCTTCGCAAGCTTTGGGAATTGCACAAGGAGCTATGGATGAAACCGTGAAATATGTAAAAGAGCGGAAGCAGTTCGGAAAATCCATCGGAAAATTCCAGAATACCCAGTTCCAACTGGCTGATTTGGAAACGAAAATACAGGCTGCCCGTCTGTTGGTACGGATGGCTGCTTATAAGAAAGATCAGAAACAATCTTATTCTGTGGATGCTGCCCAGGCAAAACTTTTTGCTGCGGAGACGGCTATGGAAATGACCACAAAAGCCGTACAATTTCACGGCGGTTACGGATATACGCGTGAATATCCGGTGGAACGCATGATGCGGGATGCCAAGATCACAGAAATCTACGAAGGCACTTCGGAGGTTCAGCGGATGGTTATTGCAGGTGCATTGCTGAAATAGCAGGTGTTGCATGCGGTTGTTTTGAGAAATAAATAGAATAACATTAAAGAACGAAATATGAAAATAGTAGTTTGTATCAAGCAGGTTCCCGATACGACGGAGATAAAGCTGGACCCGGTAACGGGAACATTGATTCGGGATGGGGTTCCGAGCATAATGAATCCGGACGATAAGGGTGGTTTGGAGATGGCTTTACAATTGAAAGATAAATATAATGCTCATGTAACGGTGATAACTATGGGACCGCCCCAGGCCGACGATATTCTGCGGGAAGCTTTGGCTATGGGAGCAGACCGGGCGATTCATTTGAGTGACCGGAAGTTTGCCGGTGCGGATACATTGGCGACCTCCAATGCTATTGCAGGGGCTTTGCGGGTACTCGAATACGATCTGGTGATTACCGGACGTCAGGCTATAGACGGAGATACAGCACAGGTAGGGCCGCAGATTGCCGAGCACCTCGACTTACCGCAGGTGACTTATGTGGAAGCATTGAAGTATAACAACGAAGCAGTGACATTTACTATCCGTAAGTCGACGGAAGAAGGTTATGAAATGCTCGAAGTACCTGCTCCTTGTGTTATAACGGTACTGGCAACGGCAAATAAGGCCCGTTACATGTCGGTTCGTGGTATTGTAGAGTCCTATAACAGGGAGGTCGAGGTTTGGAATTATGGCAATATAAGTGTCGACGAGCAGAAGTTAGGGTTAAATGGTTCTCCGACACGTGTATTCAAGTCTTTCACGAAAGGTGCTAAAGCTGCGGGCAAGGTATTCGAAATTGAACCGGCGGAAGCGGCAGACTTGATTGTAGAGAAACTGAAAGAAAAGTTTATTATTTAATTTACGGTTTTGATTTCAGATTGAGGGTTAAAACTCACTTATTCGGCTTTGTGAATAATCTAAAATCTAAAATCTAAAATCTAAAATCTAAAATCTAGAAAGAATGGATAAGACTCAATATAAAGATGTATATGTTTTTGCCGAACAACGGGAAGGTGTTATTCAGAATGTAGCTTTCGAGTTGTTGGGGAAAGCCCGGGAATTGGCTGATCGGTTAAATCAGAAGGTTGTTGCTATTTTGGCCGGTAGCGGAATAAAAGAAAAAGCGAAGGAGTTGATTGCTTACGGGGCAGACTCCGTTTTGTGTGTGGATGCTCCGGAATTGAAGCAATATATTACAGAACCTTACGCACAGGCGGTTACTCAGATTATCAGAGAAAGAAAACCGTCGATTTTACTGATCGGGGCAACGACCATCGGACGGGATTTGGGACCTCGTTTGTCTGCCCGTCTGGAGACAGGATTGACGGCAGATTGTACGGGTTTGGATATATCGGAAGAAGGAGATTTGTTGATGACCCGTCCGGCATTCGGGGGTAACCTGATGGCCACGATTATTTGTAAGGAGCATCGTCCGCAAATGTCGACAGTACGTCCTGGGGTGATGCGTATGGGGACAGCCAATGAAAAAAGAGAAGGGACGGTTGAAGATATTACCGTACATTTTGATACTTCTAAATTTAAAGTGCGTATATTAGAGGTAGTGAAAGAGCAACGTAATCTGATTGATATTACGGAGGCTAAAGTATTGGTATCCGGTGGTCGTGGAGTTGGTAACACAGAAGGTTTTAGAATGCTTGAGGATATGGCTGGGGCAATCGGTGCTGAGGTGTCTTCTTCCAGGGCGATGGTTGACGCAGGAATTATGACACATGACAGACAGGTGGGGCAGACGGGGAAGACTGTGCGTCCGAATCTTTATTTTGCCATGGGGATATCCGGGGCTATACAGCATTTGGCCGGTATGGAAGAATCCGATTATATCATTGCTATTAATAAAGATAAGTATGCTCCGATATTTCAGGTAGCGGATTTGGGTATTGTGGGGGATGTCAGAAAGATTGTTCCGCTGTTGACTGAAAAGTTAAAGAATGAGAGAAATAAAGTTAAATAAATATGATGGAGTTTAAAACACTTCTTTTCGGGAAACAAGGTCCGGTCGGCATTTTGACGATTAATCAGCCGGAGACATTGAATGCTTTGAATACCTCTGTTTTGAAAGAATTGGGACAGGCTTTCGATAAGTTTGCGGAGGATGCGGAGCTTCGTGTAATCGTACTGACAGGAGCGGGACGTTCGTTCGTTGCCGGAGCGGATATTGCTGAAATGAGCGGATTGGATGCAGAAGCGGGGAAAATTTTCGGGCAGTTGGGTGCTTCGGTGTTCCGGAAGATCGAATTGTCGGAAAAAATTGTTATCGCCGCAGTAAACGGGTATGCTTTGGGGGGAGGATGTGAGTTGGCATTAGCCTGTGATATTCGCATGGCTTCCGAAAAGGCGAAGTTTGCCCAGCCGGAGACAGGATTGGGAATTGTGCCCGGTTTTTCCGGCACGCAGCGTTTGCCTCGTATCATCGGAGTGGGTAAGGCGAAGGAGTTGATATATACGGGGCGTGTTATCGATGCAGCGGAGGCTTCCCGGATCGGATTGGTCAATTCGGTGACGGAACCCGGAATGTTGCTGTCCGAAGCTGTAAAGATGGCGGAGCAAATTGCTTCCCGTTCGCCTTTGGCGGTACAGTATGCCAAGGAAGCCATAAACCGAGGGATAGAAACCGATATCGATACCGGTATAGCTATCGAAAACGGTTTGTTTGGGCTTTGTTTCGCTACGGAAGAACAGAAGCAGAAAATGAGAGCTTTTTTGAATAAGTAGATATTTACAATGGCGTATTTGTTTTAATTGTAGAGATTAAATGAATCGCGATAGTGAATTCCTTTGTCAGGTAATTTACAATTTAAAATTTGTATATAGCTTTAAGCCGATGGATTTAAGAAAAAAGAATCGGTGGAAGAATTAACTAATGGAGGTAGCCGAAAGTTATCGGATATCATTAAAACCAATAATTTATGAAAATATGTGTAATTGGAACGGGTACAATGGGGAACGGAGTTGCCCAGGTATTTGCCCAGGCAGGATTTGACGTTTTGTTGAAGGGGCGTTCTGATGCTTCTTTGGCTAAGGCTCACAAAGCGATGGAAAAAAATCTTTTCCGTATGGTAGAGAAAGGAAAGCTGGAAGCAGCAGAGAAGGATGCCGTACTTTCCCGGATCCGGGATACGCAGGTGTACGACGATTGCCGGGATGCTGACCTGGTGGTTGAAGCTGTAGCAGAAGATATGGAGGTGAAATGTGAGATTTTCCGTTTGTTGGACGGGATTTGCAAGCCGGATGCTATCTTGGCGACAAATACGTCTTCTCTGTCGGTGACAGAGGTGGCTGCTGTGACTTCTCGTCCGGAACAGGTTATCGGAATGCATTTTTTCAACCCGGTTCCGGCTATGAAACTGGTTGAAGTTATAAAGGGGCAGATGACTTCTCCGGAAGTACATGACCGGGTGTTTGAGATTGCCCGGCAACTTGGGAAAGTGCCGGTGAGTGTGAATGAGGCTCCGGGTTTTGTTGTAAACCGGATTCTGATACCGATGATTAATGAGGGAATTGGTATTCTGGCCGACGGAGTCGCTTCAAAGGAGGAAATAGATGAAGCTATGCAGTTGGGGGCTAATCATCCGATGGGGCCTTTAGCGCTTGCTGATTTAATAGGTTTGGATGTATGTCTGGCAATTATGGAAGTATTGCATGATGAATTCGGAGATTCCAAGTACCGGCCGCATCCACTACTCCGTAAAATGGTCCGGGCAAATTTGCTGGGACGTAAAACCGGAGTGGGCTTCTACGATTACCGAAAATAGGTTTCGATAAAGTTACTCTGTTGTCATCCTGAGTGGGCAATGCGGGTTTATTTTTAGGCTGTTTGGGACTCGCTTGTTACTTCCAGGGTGACAACAGATTTTTTTTTGTGGAATTTTTCCTCATTTTTTTAATCTTTTCCCCATATTCCCCAATCGGGGTGCATGCTGTTTCTTTTATAATAAGCTGGTTGTTAGTTGATTGTGGTTTATATGCTTTTTGGTATGTAGATTGCTTCATTTTATAAATAAATGAGAAAAGATATAATTAATCACTAAAATCAGATCGTTATGAAAAAGTTTGTCATTGGAACAGTCAGCGTATGTGTCTTGTTTTTCCTTGGTGGCTGTGTAGAAAGTTCGCAAAAATATAAAGATTTACAAGGTCGTTTGGATTCTTTGAGTGTCGCTTATAATAATCAGAATGCCGAGATGGAAGGTTTATTTGCCGATTTGAACGATATTTCTGCCGGTATGCAGTCTATCCGGGAAGCCGAAAAATTGTTGACATTGGAGGCAGAAGAAAATGCCGGAGCCAGTAAGTCTAAAAAACAAATTGCTCTTTTAAAAGCCGATATTAAAGCGATTACCGAGGCTATTGCAGGTTACAAAGATCAAATTAATAAATTGGATGGCCGGAATAAACGTCAGTCTGCAGAATTTAAAAAATTGATCGCAAGTCTGAATGAAGAATTGGAAGTCCGGACGCAGAAGATTGCTGAGATTACGGCACAGCTTGCTGAAAGAGATAAGCAGTTGCTGGCAAAAACACAGGAGGTTGAAAATCTGAATAAGGATGTAGCTGATTTGAATCAGCAATCGGCTGCTCAGAAAATGACAATTACCGAACAGGATCAGACTATCCATACGGCTCATTATTTGGTCGGCAGTCGGAAAGAGTTGAAAGATGCGAATGTGATAACCCGTCAGGGAATATTCTGTCCGCCGATCGTATCATCTCAGGTACAAAAGGCTTCTTTTAAGGATGTTGATATCCGGGAAGCAAAATCAATAGCGTTGAATGGCAAGAAAGCAAAGGTGTTGTCGGTGCATCCTGAAGATTCTTACAGCCTGGAAGCCGGAGAGGACGGTATGTTGAATCTGGTAGTAAAAGACGAGAATGCATTTTGGGGACAAACGAAATATTTAGTAGTTATGGTTAATTAGACACATATACCTGGTTCCCGGTAGTTTCAAATTCTTTCTCCCCTTCATGGATTTGGAATTCCGGGAACATTCAGAAGGCTACCTGATTTTTCAGGTAGCTTTTTTTACGTAAAAAAAACCGGGAACATATTTCCCGGTTTTTTCAGAGTAAGGTGAGAAAAAAGGTTTGTATTTGTTTAAAAATTTGTATCCCCTTTTTTATCCGGCTTTACGGAAGTGTTTTATTTTACGCTTTCGATATTGTCCATTCCCGTACGGATGGCTTCGATATTCATAGGTATCATAGAATGGTGTCTGGCCGGTAAGGATTTTTGAAGTCCTTTTTCTACGTTTTCCAATTTAACAATCGGTTTTACTTTCAGAAAGCCTCCTAGAATAATCATGTTGAAGATTTTGGGATTTCCGCTTTCTGCAGCCAGACGGGCACCTTCTATGCGATAGATATCGATGTCTTTCCGGGTCGGGTGGTGTGTGATACCGTTCGGATCGTAAATTAATGTGCCTCCGGGTTTAACCTGGGATTCGAATTTATCCATGGATTGTTGGTTCAGGATAATAGCGGTGTCGAAACGTGTCAATACAGGAGAGCTGATGCGTTCATCGCTGATGATAACGGTGACATTGGCTGTACCTCCACGCATTTCAGGGCCGTAAGAAGGCATCCAGGATACTTCCTGATCCTGCATAATTCCGGAATAGGCCAGGATCTTTCCCATAGAAAGTACTCCTTGTCCTCCGAAGCCTGCTATAATTATTTCTTCTGTCATAAAGATAATATTTACGATTTATGATTTATGATTTACGATTCAGACCGGAAAAGTCTGAAATCGTAAATCTGAAATCTACAATGTTATTAAATGTCTTTGATGTCTCCCAACGGATATTTTTTGAACATGTGTTCGCGCATCCAGTTGTTGGCTTCTACCGGGCTTACTTTCCAGCCTGAATTACAGGTAGCTACCACTTCTACAAAAGAGGTTCCTTTGCCGAGACGTGTATTTTGAAATGCTTTTTTAATTGCATTTTTGGCTTTGCGAACGGCACCCGGAGTGTCAGCACTTTGTCTGGTGACGTAGCAGGTTCCGTCTAATTGAGCGATCAATTCCGTCAGTTTCATCGGGAATCCGTTCAATTTGACATCCCGGCCGTAAGGTGTCGTAGCCGTTACCTGTCCGATCAGGGTGGTCGGAGCCATTTGTCCACCTGTCATACCATAGATGGCATTGTTGATGAAGATGACAACGATATTATCGCCCCGGTTACAGGCATGCATGATTTCGGCACATCCGATAGAAGCCAGGTCGCCGTCTCCCTGATAAGTGAAAACATATTTTTCGGGATGCAGACGGCTGATAGCCGTAGCAACGGCCGGAGCCCGTCCGTGAGCAGCTTCTGCCCAGTCGATATCAATGTAATTGTATGCGAAAACACTGCATCCTACCGGTGAAACACCAATGGTTTTATCCTGTATTTCCAATTCTTCGATAACTTCTGCAACCAGCTTATGGACTACTCCATGAGTACATCCCGGACAGTAATGCATGACGTTGTCGGTAAGCAGAGAGGTCTTCTTATAAACAAGATTCTCCGGTTTTACTATATCCTTTATATCAATCATTGCGTTTTAATTTTAAATTTTAAATTGTAGATTTTAAATTGACAACTGTGAGAGATTACAATTTAAAATTGTCTTTCAGTGCATCGATAATTTCTTCCGGGGTCGGAACAACTCCACCCATACGTCCGTAATGTTCAACCTGTATTTTGCCGTTAACAGCCAGACGAACATCTTCTACCATTTGACCGGCACTCATCTCGACAGTCAGCATGCCCTTTACCTTTTCGCTCATTTCGGCAATGGCCTTTGTCGGGAACGGGTATAAGGTAATAGGACGTAATAATCCGACTTTAATGCCTTGTTGACGAGCCAGTTCTATTGATTTCTGACAGATACGTGCGGATGAGCCGTAAGCGATAATGAGATAATCGGCATCGTCACATAAGATTTTTTCGAATCTTACTTCATTTGCTTCGATTTTCCGGTATTTGGCCTGTAGTTTTTCGTTAAAGGTTTCTTGCCGGTGTGCATCCAATTCCAAAGAGGTGATGATATGTCCGTTCCGGTTTTTCTTTTTACCGGTCAATGCCCAGCTACCCGAAATTTTTTCGATTTCTTCGTCCGTCCATCTCGGTTTATACGGGGAAAGCTCTACTTTTTCCATCATCTGTCCGATTACACCGTCAGACAGGATCATCGCCGGATTCCGGTATTTAAAAGCCAGTTCGAATCCCAGATCGACAAAGTCATTCATTTCCTGAACAGAAGCCGGGGCTAATACAATCAGGTGATAATCACCGTGTCCACCGCCTTTGGTCGCCTGGAAATAATCGCTCTGTGCCGGTTGTATCGTTCCTAAGCCTGGGCCTCCTCTGACAACGTCTACGACCAGACAAGGCAATTCGGCTCCTGCAATATAGGTCATACCTTCCTGCATTAAGCTGACACCGGGACTGGAAGAAGAGGTCATTACTTTTTTACCGCAGGCGGCACCGCCATATACCATATTGATAGAAGCAATTTCACTTTCTGCCTGCAAAACGACCATCCCGGTTTCTTCCCATGGCTTACGTACCATGAGGGTTTCCATAACTTCCGATTGGGGGGTAATAGGATAACCAAAGTAACCGTCACAGCCACATCTGATAGCAGCTTCGGCAATTACTTCATTACCCTTCATTAATTTTACTTCAGACATTTTCAAGTAGTTTTATTTATTCTACATTCATTTTATAAACACTGATTACAGAATCGGGGCATACCAAGCCGCAGCTGGCACAACCGATACATGCTTCGGGATTTTTCATATAGGCATAATGATAGCCTTTACCGTTTACATCAGGATTGAGATCGATTACTTTCGTCGGGCAGGCTACGACGCATAGGCCGCATCCTTTACATTTTTCGTTGTCCACAACGATTGCTCCTCTGAATTTTGCCATATCTTAAAAAGTTATAAATTATATAATATTATCGTCTTTTTATTAATTATTGTAACTATTATCGGGGTATAAAATTACATTTTAAAATCAAAAGTACCAAAAAAGGTTTCTTTATTTTGTTCTCAAATTCAATATTTGCACATATTTTTTTTCTGTGTGTAAGGTTCATAACCCGATTTTTCACAATTCCTTATTTCATGTGCAATTTTAACCGCTCTAACGGTTAATGGCCGTGATCTTTTTTAAAAGCTTCCAATCTTTCTTTTAAGGTACCCATTTTGTCCAGGCCGATTTGTGAAACACAGGCTCTCAAGCCCGGCCGGTTGCTGCCACACCCTTTCAGCGGAAGAGAGGATATGCCGTAAAACAGGAGTTCTTTGGCAAGGTCACCCCCGCTAAATCCGGGATAACCTATGGTAAAATAAAATCCGTCACTTATATCTTCATTGCCGTCTTTATCATATACAATCCTGAAACCGGCTTCCTGAAAAAGTTGCTTCATTTCTTTTGCCCGGGTTTCGTATTCCCTGACTCCGGACAGAATGTTCAGTTTTCCTTCGTTGGCTGCTTTTAAGATTGCTGCAACGGCATATTGGGGAGAATGGGCCGTTCCTGAAGTTTGGGTATAAATCAATTTATACACCAAGGTGTAACCTAATTCTTCCGAACCGTATCTTTTTTTCAGGTTTTCGTATTTTTTCCGGTATAAACTATCCGATATGCAGAGTAATCCCAAACGTTGTCCGGCGTAACTGAACAGTTTCGAACTGGAGATCATGAAGATGTAATTGTCCGTGTATTTGGCAACCGTCGGCTGGAAAGGAGCCTGTCCCGGATGTGAAAGATCCTTCCGGAAATCCATGGCGAAATAAGCGAGATCTTCCAGGATGATGGTATCGTATTGTTTGGATAATTCTCCGATGACCTGTAATTCTTCTTCCGTGAGACAAATCCAGGCCGGGTTATTGGGGTTGCTGTAAACGATTGCACAGATGTTCCCTTTTTTTAAATATTCTTCCAGCTTAGCACGTAGTTTTTTCCCTCTGTGTTCGTAAATGTCGAATGTAATATAAGGTTTGCCGATAACGTCCAGTTGGGTTTTTTGAACGGGAAATCCGGGATCGATAAACAGCACCGTATCTTTACCGCTTTTACATTCGGTAAGGGCCATGAATGCCGTATAAGAGGCTTGCATCGCGCCGACAGTCGGAATGATGTGTGCCGGATTGATGTCGATATCCATGAAATTTTTTACGAAACGGGCTGCTTCTTCCGAAAGTTCCGGATAACCTTCCAGCATGGGATAATATTGTGCAACCCCTATTTTCAGAGCGTTGATCTCTGCCTCGGTACCGATTTGGGCAGGCGGGAGTCCGGGTACACCCATTTCCATTCGGATAAATTGAATACTGCTCGCCTTTTCTAACAGATTGGCGACTTTTACAACATCCCGGATCGAAGCATGCTCGAGGTCCGATATACCGGCCTCAGCAAGTTTGTTTTCTACAACTTGAATGTCAATAATATTGTTTTGCATGATTAGTGAGTAGTTGCTTACATTTTGAAACAATATTAGACAATTTTCTTGAAAAAACATAACTTTTCTTCCATTTTAATTTATAAATATTATTTCTTCCTGTATTTTCTGATTTCCGGGAATTGTTCCCGTTTATTTTTTACTTTTTACTTTTTACTTTACTTTTGTACGGGTATTTTGCCTTAAGCGCAGTAAAGTATCGCGCAACTGAATTTGAGATTACGGATAAACGGGAGAAATTGCTGTTGAAGTGAGACGAAAGGTGTTTTTCTCGTTTAAAGTTTGTAAGGTGTAATTCTGATTTCGTATCGGTTGTGTAGGGTGCTTTAATTTTAATAGGGAGAAAGAAACGTGAATTTAGAATTATACATAGCCCGGAGATTGCTGAAAGGCAAGGAGAATAGTACGGTGTCCGTTCCTATTGTCCGGATTGCTTTGGTCGGGATTGCTTTGGGGGTATGTGTGATGTTGCTTTCCATATTTATTATTACCGGTTTCAAAAAAGAGATTACGGATAAGTTGACCGGTTTTTCCGCTCATTTGAATGTCGTTGCTTACGGGAATTATAATTCTTACGACGCAGCGGAGAAGGTCCGGGTATCGGATACGCTTTTGTTTGAAATCGCAGAACTGCCGGAAGTAGCGACGGTTTATCCGTATGTGGCTAAGCCGGCGATATTGAAAAGCAAAAAGCAAATCCATGGGGTTGTGTTGTACGGTGTCGATTCTCTTTATCCGGGAGATTTTATCCGGAAACATGTGGTGTCCGGGGACTATCCGGATTTCAGTACGGCTAAAGCTTCCGACGAGATTTTGATATCAAAGGCCGTGGCTTCGCTATTGGAAGTGGGGGCCGGAGAGAAGATAAATGCTCATTTTGTGCAGGATCCGCCCCGGGTAAGAGTATTTACCGTGAAAGGTATTTATGACACCGGATTCGGAGAGTACGATAACATATATGTTTTTTGTGATCTCCGGCATTTGCAGCGGTTGAACGGCTGGCAGTCCGATGAAGTGTCCGGAATTGCCGTAGATTTGAAAGATATCGGTTTGTTGCCTGTGGCGGAGGAAAAAGTTTATGATTTGCTGCCTTGGGAGGATTCCGGAAATATGTGTAAGGTTACGACATTGTATGATATGGCTCCCAGTTTGTTCGATTGGCTGGGGATGCTGAATACGAATGTATGGATTATTTTAGTGCTGATTCTTGTGGTTGCCGGATTCAATATGGTATCCGGCTTACTGATACTGATATTGGATAAAACTTTTTTGATCGGAATCTTGAAAGCTTTGGGTTATACGAATGTTAATTTACGCAAGTTGTTTTTGTATATAGCGGCAGGTTTGATCGGCAGAGGAATGATCTGGGGGAATATCCTGGCTTTCGTATTGGCCGGGATACAATATTTTTTTCGGGTAATACCTCTGGATCCGGTGGCCTATTATATGGATACGGTACCTATTCATTTTAATTTTGTGTTTGTGATTCTACTTGATATAGGGGTGTTGGTGATATCTACATTGATGCTGGTTGTTCCGACGATGTTGATATCCAGGATCAGTCCTATTCGTGCAATCCGTTTTGAGTAGTCGGAAAATGGGGATAAGGATGAATTTTAAAGAATATATTATACAGCAGTTTTATGCTCATCAAACGGGAATTTTGGGGACAATAATTTTTCATTTATTGCTTGCTATTTTTCTGTTGAGTATGGGGATTGCCCGGCTGGAGGTGCCTTTGGGTACAGAAATCGAGTTGGCGGCATCGTCTCCGCAGGAGTTGGAAAAAATACGGGAAGAGAAGCAGCAACGGGAAGAAATCCGTAAAAAAGCATCAACGGAAGAGGTACAGGCGATGTTACGCTCTATTGCGGTTAACGAGAATGTCCGCGAGAAATCGAATAAAACACCGAATGTACAGTCTTATATTGATGAAGTGATGGAGGAGTTGGAGGCGGATGAATATAGCGGTCGTTATAAGGCCCGGAAAGATGAAAATTACAAGAAAGACAGTTTGCAATATGACCGGGATAAAAAGGAACAGTTGCTGGATTCTTTAAAATCGACATTTTATTCAGGGAAAAGCAGTGTTTCTTATAATCTGCCGGAGCGTTATGCGCGTTTTTTGCCGATACCTGTGTTTAAATGCGAATTTGGAGGACGGGTTGTGGTAAAGATAGTGGTCGACCGAAAGGGGAGGGTGCAACGGGCAGAGGTGGTTGCAACAGAATCACAGCAGGACGATTGTTTGCATGATGTTGCCGTGGATGCTGCTTTGCGTTCTCGCTTTAATGAGAAACCGGGAGCTCCGGCTTTGCAAACGGGAACAATAACTTACAATTTCGTTAAGCAATAATGGAATTTTGAATGTAAGGTTTTAAATTTAAAATTATTGCATTAACTTTGCTTTATTTAAGATATGTGTTTGACTAAACCAGGGGTGGTGGTATTGATTTGCTGGAAGTCCCGGATGATTAGCATATAGGGTGTAAGATTACTAAATTCAAGTGGATTATGGGATTGTTTTCGAGAAGTAAAAAGGTTCGTACGACAGCTGATGCAGAGACATTAAGGAAGGTTTTTGACGAAGATTACGCCTTGTACCGAAAGGTGGGAGAGAGTGATGACTTGAAGCGTTTTTATGAGTTGGATGAATATGTAAACAGTCCTGTATTTAAGAATAAGCGGAAACAAATCGAACATTTAAGGTATAAGGAGAGTGAATATTACAACCGGGAAAAAGACTATAAAAAGTTGCTCAAAGCCGAGAAGCTAAAGAATTATTATCTGATTAAGGAATCTCAGGAGTTACAAGGATATTTAAAAGTAAAAGAAACCGATGAATATGCGCAATATGCCCGCTTGCGGGTGATTGTGACTACTCCGGGGTTCGATAAAAAGCTGCGGCCCGAAGAGTATATGGCTTATCGGAATATAGTTGCTCATCCGAAGATCAAAGCCTTGATATTATTTGAGAAAAATAAGAGGTTCAGGCATTATGCAGAAGTAAAGGCTACGACTTTACCTCAGGAGTTCGAGAAGCTTACAGCTTATATTAAATCGGATGAGTTCCGTAAAAACCGGGAGTATCTGTTGAATAAACGACGGTATGAGACAACGGATGATTATAAATTGCTGTGTGAGTATGAAGCTTTGAAGAAACGCCCGGATATTGTAAAGTATTTTTCATTGCAGTCTGATGTGCATTTTAAAAATATGTGTCGTTGGGAACCGGTGTTTGAAGATACATTCAGAGGCGGAAGTCTGAATGAGCAAAAATGGATTACCCGTTATTATGCCGGAGAACGTTTTTTAAACGATACTTATGGTGTCGGAAATGATGTTCAGTTGTTTTTACCTGAGAATATTTCATTTACTGAAAAGTCGGTGCAGCTGAATTTTAAGAAAGAGCAGATTATCGGTAAATATTGGGATGCTTCTTTGGGTATCCGGGAAAAGAAATATGAATATACTTCTGCTGCATTGAGTACGGCTTGTGCGTTCCGGCAGTGTTTCGGCCGTTTTGAAGCCAAAATAAAGCTCAATCATTCGTCGGTAGTGCAATGCTTCGGGATGCGCGGAGACCGGGATATGCCGCATATCGAGATCATGAGATCCGGGGCAAACGGCTTGCAAATGGGAAAGATTTATACTTCCAAGGGTAAGGTTGTAAATGAAATTATGCCGTTAAAAGATATACATCTGTCCAATGACTTTTATATTTTTACATTGGAGTGGACCCGTGAAAAAATGGTATGGATGGTCAATGATACGGTTGTTAAAGAAGTGCACGAAAATATCCCGGATATCCCGATGTATGTATTTTTCAGATTGGGATGTAATCAGGAACCGGGAGGAAAATGTGTGCCGTCCCGTATGGAGATTGAATGGGTACGTTTTTATAAAATGAAAGAAGAGAAAGGGGCGGATGTGAAATTAAAATGAAAAATGAGGGCAACCGCATTTTTCAGTCTATAGTCCGTTTATTTTATCCCCCGCTTTGCGTGGTGTGTAAGGAGGCTTTGGTAAGGGGAGAAAAGTATTTATGTTCGCCTTGTCTGGCTGATTTCCCTTTGGCCGATCCCGCTTATCAATCTGTAGATATCCGGTTATTGATGGAGGATGAGGTTGTTGATGTCGGGTCATTGTATGCGCTTTTCTATTATAATAAATACAATGATTATAAAAATCTGGTGTATGCGGTGAAGTATCGTTCCGGTAAGGAGCTTTGCGTATACCTGGGACGGATGCTGGGCGGGAAGATCGGTGACCGGTCCGGCGTCCATGCTATTGTTCCCATCCCTTTGCATCCGAAAAGAGAAAAACGAAGGGGATATAATCAGGCCCGGCAGATTGCAATGGGGATGGCGGAAGCGATGAAGGTTCCTTTGTGGGATGATATCGTTTGCCGGGTTCAGGACAATGCTTCTCAAACCGGGAAGAGTGCCGGTGAACGTCAGAAAAATGTCGAGAATATTTTCCGGTTGAAGAAAACGGACGTGCTTTACGGTAAGCATCTTCTTGTCGTAGACGATGTTATTACGACCGGGGCAACAATAAAATCCTGTATACGTACATTGGCAGAGGCAGGTCATGTAAGATTCAGTTTGGCATGTTTGGCGAGGACGGAAGTCTGAGTTGTTACAAAATGAGATTTTTATACGATTAAGGCTGAATTCTTGTGTGTCTGCTTGTAAAACATAGTTACAGAATCCTTATGTAGGATAATTTTTATAACTTTGTTGATTCAATGCCAATGAAGAGTCAGAGATGGGGAAGATTGCCCGTTTTTTGAAGCATAAATTTTAATATTTGTTTTATGAATAGATCTCGTTGCTTTACGGCCTGTTTGTGGGGATTGGGAATATTGTTCATCATTATTGTGATGCATTCCTGTGCGAATAAGGGATATCCCGAGGGAGGACCTAAAGATGAGACTCCTCCTCGTGTGATAGCAGAACAGCCGGCTTCGTTCAGTACAAACTTCAATAAGAAAAGTATTAATATTTATTTCGATGAATTTGTCGCTTTAAAGAGTGTCAATGAGAAATTTATTATTTCTCCGCCTCAGGCCAAGAAACCCCGGGTGCGTTTGAGAGCGAAATACATTATGGTTGAATTTCAGGATACATTGCGGCCGGAGACGACTTATAGCCTTGATTTTGCCGATGCGATAGTAGACAATAATGAAGGTAATCCGTTAGGGTATTACCGGTATGTGTTTTCTACGGGTGCAGTGATTGATACCCTGGAATTGAGCGGAAATGTCGTGAATGCGGAGACGAATGAGCCGGTTGTAAACAGTTATGTTTTTCTGTATGAGAATACCGCAGACTCTGTGCCTTTGAAGGAGATTCCCAGTTATATGGGACGTACGGACAGTTCCGGATTTTTCCGGATAACGAATTTGCGGGAAGCGGATTATAAGGTTGTGGCGGTTATGGACGAAAACCGGGATTATAAATATGCGCCGGAAGGAGAACAGGTTGCTTTTTTGGATACATTGGTACGTCCGGTTGTATTTTCTGTCAGCCGAACGGATACGCTCGGAGGGGATTCTATCGTAGAACGTTCTTATTTGGCTTACGGGCCGAATAATTTGTATATGAGGATGTTTTTAGAAACTCCGACACAGCTGTATATGGTTGATGAGGCAAGGAAACAGCGGGAGTTATTGAGTTTTGTATTCAGTGTCCCGGGGAAGAATGATTTTGCTATTCAGCTATTGGATACGGTGACTGAAGGGAAATGGTATTTTCCAGAGGTGTCCCCCGGTGGAGATACCATTAATTTATGGATAAAGGATTCGACCGTGTATAAGCGCGATACGCTGCATTTTCAACTGTCTTATTTGCGAACGGACAGTACGGGTATGCAATCGCCTTATCTGGATACTGTAAAGATGGTGTTTACGGATAAAAAGGTAAACGAGAAGGCGAAGCGAAGGAAGAAAGACGCGGAGAAACCTGTCATCGACTTTTTAAAAATGACGGCCAGTGTCGATCGGGAACAGGATGTAAATACCGGTATCTTTCTGGAATTTGATCGTCCGGTGACTCAGGATATAACAGAGCATGTTCAGTTATTGGAAAAAGTCGATACACTATATGTCCCTACCGATTTTAAAATTGTGCCGGACAGTGTCCATATACGGCGTTTCCGCCTGGAAAAGGAATGGAAACCCGAGGCGGAGTATGAACTGTTGGTCGATTCCGCTGTGATTTCCGATATTTATGGGCGGCATAACGATAAATTGGATAAGAAGTTCAAAGTCCGCCCGCTTGAATTTTACGGTAAATTGCAGCTGCATCTGGAAGGGGTAGAAGGGCAGGTTATCGTACAGCTTTATAAGCCGGATAATAAAAAGACAGAAAAAGGACAGAGAATTTTTAACGTTGTTGCTGAAAAAATCGTAGATAAATCCGGAGATCTGGTTTTTGACTTTTTGCATGAAGGGAAGTACCGGCTTCGGGCAATATTGGATGAAAACCGGAATGGGATCTGGGATCCCGGTTTGTATTTGAAGGGGAAGCAGGCGGAAGTTGTCCGCTATTTACCGACAGAAATCAGTATCAAACAAAATTTTGATATAGAACAAACCTTTGATTTGAAAAGTTCATATATCGGAGGAGAGCTGAAGGAAGAAAAAGATACGAAGAAGAAAAAATAAACAGGCATGTAAGTGGGAATAATATACTGAGTCGGGACGACCGGGAAGCAGGAAAGCGATATATGCCGGAAAAAAAGAGTGTATGAAAAGAGTGATAGCCATAATAATTGTGTTATATACATTTTTCCCTTTATCGGCACAGCAGAAATTGCCGCCGATAGAAAAACTGGTATATACCGGTTATTATAATTGGGGAATTATATGGATCAGGGCCGGATTGGTCGAGTTTACAATGGGCAAATCTGAAAAATATCCGGAAGCTGTTTTATTGAATGCTGTCGGGTATTCATTACCTTCCTGGGATTGGGTTTTTAAGTTGCGGGATACGCTGACATCTGAGTTTCATCCCGATACGTTTCTGCCTTATGAATTTTCCCGAAAAGCACATGAAGGAAATTATCATAAGACGTTTGATTACAGTTTCGATTACACGAATCAAAAAGCGTATGGTGTAATAAATAAGATCGGTAAATATATCCGTCAGGATACGATAGAGTTACTGCCGGAGACTTACGATATGCTCTCTGTGGCCTGGATGGCGCGAGGGCTTGATTTCGATAAGCTGAAGCCCAAGGATACCTTGCCGATAAAGATTTTAATCGACAGTAAGATTTACAATTTGTATATTCGTTATCTGGGAGTAGAGAAAATAAAAGTGGGAAAGAAGAAATGGGATTCTTATGTGTTTTCTCCCTTATTGGTGGAAGGAGATGTCTTTAAAGGCGGGGAAAATATGAAGATATGGGTGAGCAAGGATGAAAACCGGGTGCCTTTGATGGTTGAAGCCAAAATCCTGGTCGGTTCGGTGAAAGGAATTCTGGATTTGTCGGAGAGTAAATTCGGAGATTGAAAAATGTTTATTTTATTATTATATTAGAACTGAAAAATAATATAAATCCGCGCTTATGAAAACAACACCTTTATTGAAAATTGCCGTTATGGTAATCTTGCTGGTTACTGTCGTATCTTGTAAAGACAAAACGACCACCGGATTATCGAATCTTGCCGGAAGTATGAATGAGGTTTTAGTCGTGATGGACAAAGATCTATGGAACGGTCCGGCCGGAGATACCGTAAAAGCTTGGTTCTCGCAGGAGCAATTGGGTTTGCCGCAACCGGAACCTGTTATGGATATATTGAATTTGCCTTTGGCTTCTTTCGATAAGAATGTAAAAGGGTATAGAAATGTTTTGTTGGTTCGTATTTCTCCTAAAATAGATTCGACGGCAATTCGTTTTAAAGACAGTCCCTGGGCAAAAGGGCAAAAGTATTTTGAGATACAGGCTCCGAATGAGACTGATTTTGTGAATGTATTTGATGCGAATAAACAATCGATACTGGATGTTTTTATGAAAGCGGAGCAGGAACGTCTGATCAGTGTCTATAAAAAACAGCCGAATTCGGCCGTATACAATCTTTTTAAAGACAAATACCACATGTATGTGGCTTGTCCGGGAGATTATGTTGTCAATAAAGATATCGACGGTTTTGTTTGGATTTCCCGGGAAACCCGGACCGATGGCCGGGGAATTATCTTTTTTGAAAAAGAATATAAGGATGCTTCACAATTCCATGTTCAGGCTATTGTAGATACGGTAAATGCAGAGTTAAAACGCAATATACCGGGACCGTTGGCCAATACCTATATGGCCTTGGATACAATTGCGCCGACAGAAACGAAGATATTTAATTATAACGGGGATCATTATGCCGTAATGATGAGAGGTTTGTGGACGGTTGTAAATGATTATATGGGAGGTCCTTATGTTATGAATGTTATATTGGATGCTAAAAATAACCGGATTGATTATATGATGGGATATGTTTATGCTCCCGATGATAAAAAGCGGAATCGGCTTCAGCGGGTAGAGGCTATATTGAATACGGTTAAGTTGGATTATCAGGAATCGGGAAAATGAATTAATTCCGGAAGAGGTCGTTGTTGAGATATGAGTATAAAATTTGGAATTCTTTTTATCGCATTTTGCGGGCTTCTGTGTGTAGGGATGGGACAGGAAAAAGTATTTCCCGGAATTATGGATTTCGGGAAATATGAAACGCTGTTGCAAGGTAAAAGAGTGGCTTTGGCTGCGAACCAGACTTCTGTTGTAACGACTTATGATTGGGTTGGTGAACGTAAAAACGAACCAGCCGTGTCGTCTCATACTTTGGATTTTTTGCGGGCAAAGGGCGTACATGTCGTAAAAGTGTTTTGTCCTGAACATGGTTTTCGGGGGGATGCCGATGCCGGAGAGAATATCGGAGATTATACCGATCAACGTACAGGGCTTCCGGTGGTGTCTTTGTATGGAAAGAAAAAGAAACCGGCTCCGGAAGATTTGGCCGGTGTGGATGTTGTCATTTTTGATATGCAGGATGTCGGTGTCCGTTTTTATACGTATATTTCAACGTTGCATTACCTGATGGAAGCTTGTGCAGAGAATGATTGCCGGCTTTTACTGATGGACAGGCCTAATCCGAATGCTTTTTATGTGGATGGGCCGGTGTTGGATTTGAAGTACCGTTCTTTTGTCGGGATGCATCCGGTTCCGGTGGTGTACGGAATGACGATCGGGGAGTATGCGATGATGATCAATGGAGAAGGATGGTTGAACGATGGAAAACGGTGTGATTTAACGGTGATCCGATGCAGGAATTGGAAACGGGAGATGGTAGTTGCTTTACCTTGCCGGCCTTCGCCCAATCTTCCGGATGAGGTGTCGGTACTGCTTTATCCGTCGGTATGTTTTTTTGAAGGGACGGTGGTTAGTGAGGGCAGAGGTACTGCGACGCCTTTTCAGGTATTCGGACACCCGGATTTGACGGATATGCCTTATCGTTTTATACCGGAAAGTATTCCGGGTATGAGTAAAAATCCGAAATGCCTCGGAAAAGTATGTTATGGAATGGATCTTCGGGAGGAGTTCAATGAAGTAAAGGAAGGTAAAAAATTGCGTTTGGATTGGTTGATGACGGCCTATCGGAATTATACGGGTAAGGATGCTTTTTTTACTCCGTTTTTTGAAAAACTGGCAGGAACTTCCGGGTTGCGGGAGGCTATTGTTGCCGGAAAGAGTGAAACGGAGATTCGGAAAATGTGGCAGACCGGATTGGAACATTTTAAAATCGTCCGGGCAAAATATTTGTTGTATTGAATTGTGAATCGGGAAAATATCGGAGGTGTTGTGTGTTGTAGAAGCATCGGTTGATTATGCGGGCAATGGATTTCGGATTGGCATTTACAGCACATGATATATGATCTGAAATTTACCATGTAATGATTTGATTATGTCTGAGAAAAAGAAAAAATCCAGGTGGAAAAAGGGGTTAAAATGGTTTTTATGGACTGTTTTTACGCTTGTTGTGCTTTTATCGGTAGCTATAGGTATCGTACTCAATTTTGTATTTACGCCTTCGAAGTTGACGCCTAAGGTAGAGCAATTGGCCCGGGAATATTTGAATGCGGATGTGCGTGTCGGTGAAATAGAGCTGACTTTTTTCTCAACTTTTCCGGATTTCGGGCTAAAAGTATCGGATGCTTCGGTTATTTCCTGTAAATTCCGGGATACGACCCGGTTGGCAGCGACCGAGGATTCTTTAATGGTCGTAAAGAAGTGTTTGATAACGGTGAATCCGATGGCTTTTTTGAAGAAGAACCGGATTATTGTAAAAGATTTGGTCCTGGAGCAGCCCCGGATTTATGCCTATATAGACACTGCCGGACAAGCGAATTGGGATATATTGCAGTTACCGGCAGATACGACTGATGTTGCCGAAACTGTAACGGATACTGTAAATGAGGGTTTTAATTCTGCTATCCGGCTGAAAAATATCCGCATTCAGAACGGTAGGATGGTTTTTGACGACCGGAGTACTCAGATTTATACCCGTATGAGTAATTTGGAACTGGCTTTGGACGGTTTTCTGGGGAAACACCGTTCCAGACTGAATATGGATTTTTCAGCTAAAAACATACTTTTCTGGCAAGAAGGAAAGTTGCTGGTGAGTCGTTTGAATTTCGGGGTAGAAACCGGTATGAAAATAAACAGGGATTCTTTGCTTTATACCTTGGAGAAAGCTGTTTTCGATGTCAACGGTATTCGTTTCGGTGCAGGAGGGACATTGCGGGGGGATACCGTTAACCGGACGATGGCCGTTAATTTGAAATACGGTATTCACATTCCTTCTTTGGCGACGTTGATAGAAATGATTCCGGATGCTGTGTTACAGAAGGACCGGAAAGCCGATATCCGGGGAGATGTTTTGTGTACGGGAACGGTAACCGGCGTTTATGGAAAAAAGAATGTTCCTTTATTGACTTCACAATTTAAAATTACGGACGGCTATATCGCTTATGAAGGGATGCCTTCCCGGATTGAGGAATTGAATACTGATTTTTTTGCGAGGATTGATTTACAGAGGGAGGAACCGTCCTATATAAAACTGAATAATTTTTGTATAAAGGGGGGAAAGACCGATATCGATCTGGCCGGAGACGTGGAGAATGTACTGAGGGATCCGGTGATAAAAGCGAAGTTGGATGCCAATATCGACTTTGATGATTTAACCCGGATATTTCCATTGACGGATGGAGTGACTTGTACCGGAAAAATCGGAGCTTCTTTGAAAACAAAAGTACTTTTGTCGGATGTGATGAACGGAGATTACGGCCGGATAAAAGTAGGAGGATGGTGTAAAATGAATGATGTTGCCTTATTTATACCCAAAGACAGTATTGTGATGAATGTCCGTTCGGCGGGAGTCGGTTTTGCGACAAACCGGAAGAATACGGAGGTTGTACAGGGAGTCGATTTCCTGAACGGTGTTGTCGGATATTCGGGGTTAGATATTCATGTGAAGGATAAATTGCGGGTATTAATGGATACGACTTATCTGACATTGAAGACAACTCCTTTGAAGGATACGTCGGCAATCGCTACCGTGAATTCCGGGATACACATCGGTAAAACGATTGTCATCGTACGGGATACGTTGTTATTGGGTGTGAAGCGGATGGATGCCAAAGGGAGCCTGAAGCCGACAAAACGTGACAAGTCGGTTCCGCGTATAGAAGCCGATTTCCAGGTCGATAGTTTGCGTTTGAGGGCATTGAATAATCGGTTGAATATAGCGAAAGCTGATATACATGTGGAAGCTTCGCGTAGCCGGCGGGACGACCGTATCTGGTTTCCGACCGGATATGTTGATTTTAAAGGATTACGGGCTTATACACCGTTTTTTCCGTTGCGGCTCAGGATGCCGGGGACACGTATTCACTTCAACCGAAAAGAGATCATGCTTGATTCGGCTGTGTTGAAGCTGGGAAAATCAGATGTACGGTTGACCGGGAGTATAACGAATCTGACCCGGGCATTTTTTAAAAAGGAAGACTTGTTTGCAGAATTGACGGTACAATCGAAGATGATCAATTGCAATCAGATCATGCGGGCATTGGATATGGGTACGGCTTATATGGATAAGGTAGCCGCCGGTTATAAAGAAGAGATTACAACAGAGGATGACGATATGGATAACGTAGCTGTTGTGAGTGATTCGGCTTCGTATGAAGGTGTTTCTTCTGTGTTTGTTGTACCTGCCGGGATCAATTTTGTTTTCCGGACAAATATAGAGAAAATGTTGTTCGGCAATTTATTGATGGAGAACATACACGGAGAAATGGTTATGAAGAATCAGTGTATTCAGGTTTCCGATTTGGATATGCGTTCTTCGGCGGCTAATATGGAGGCTTCTCTGATTTATAAAGCATCCGATACCTTGCGGGCTTATACGGGCTTTGCATTGAAAATGCATGAAATCCGGATTGATAGTCTGGTAGAAGTAATACCGGCTCTTGATACTTTGTTTCCTATGCTGCGTTCCTTTGAAGGAGTCGTGGATTTCAATATTGCAGCTGAGACCTGGCTTGATTCGACGATGATGGTCGAACTCCCGACTTTGCGGGCTGCGGCTTATCTGGACGGACATAATCTGGTGCTGATGGATGGTGAGACTTTTGCTGAAATATCCAAAATGCTGATGTTTAAAAATAAGAAGCGGAATTTGATCGATAGTATATCGGTTGATGTAGCGATAAAGGACGGTATTGTGGAAATATTCCCTTTCCTTTTGGAAATAGACCGTTATAAAGTGGCTGTCGGCGGGGAACATAATATCGATATGAGTTTTAAATATCATATATCACTTTTGAAATCGATTTTGCCTTTCCGGGCCGGAGTCGATATTTCCGGTACACTGGATAAGATGAAGTTCCGGATCACGAAGGCGAAGTACAAGGATATTTTTATGCCTTCCCGCAAAACGAAAGTCGATAGTACACAACTGAACCTGCGGAAGCGAATGCGTGAAATGTTGCGTGAAGGTGGCCGTAGGGAGCAGGTAGATACAATATAGAAGCAAATTCGTCTCTATAGTTGGGTGCCCGGAGTTTATTCTCCGGGCACTAAATTTTTATTTTCGGTGAAGGAATGGAAAATAAATACTATCTTTGCGACGTTTTGTTCCGAGCCGTAATTCTACGGTTAGGATTAAATGGGAATCGGGTGAGAATCCCGGACAGTCCCGCTGCTGTAAGCCTATAAAGGGTCAGGCACTACTTTAGCCACTGTTTCTTTGAAATGGGAAGGCGCCTGAACCGGGGTAAGTCAGAAGACCTGCAAAACATTTTTTCAATAGCTTTCGAGGATTTGGCTGTAGGAAACATCATGTTGTGCTGCTGCACGTTTGGCATCTTGTATTTTACGGATAAAGAGACAGGGAAAAGACGGACGGTTTCCGGGTTTTCGGAAGCGTGGTTTAATCATTATAATGAATCACGATTTGGGACGTTGGGTATGTTATAGGCTTTGGTTAACAGGGATACTGGCAACGGTATGCTATAGCAGTGTATATGCTCAGCTAGATACGACCCGGATATATGAACTGCAACAAGCTGAGGTTTCGGCAGGGAAACGACCGGTAGTGGTGAAGGCGGCAACTCCTTTGCAAGTGGTGAGCGGTCAGGATATTGTGCGTTTGGGGTATCAGAATCTGGCTGATGTTGTCAAGCGGTTTAATGGGGTGACGGTCCGGGATTACGGTGGGATCGGCGGTTTGAAAACGGTTTCAGTACGTAGTTTGGGGGCTCATCACACGGGAGTGATATATGACGGCGTAGCGGTAAGCAATTGTCAGGCCGGGCAAATCGATATCGGTCGTTTTTCACTTGATAATGTGGCCCGGGTTTCGTTAGCCGTAGGACAGGAGGATGGTATTTTCCAACCGGCTAAAATGTTTGCTTCTGCCGGTGTACTGAGTATTCAAACCGAACGGCCCGTATTTGTTCATAATCGGAAATATAGCCTGCAAGCCCGGGTAAAAGGCGGTTCTTTCGGAATGGTGAATCCTTACCTTCGGTATGCCGCTAAGGTGACAGACCGGACAACTTTGTCCGTCGACGGTAATTTTCTGCGGGCAGACGGTGCATATCCTTTTACTTTGGAGAACGGCAAATTGGTCACCCGGGAGAAACGTTACAATTCGGATATTTTGTCCTGGCATACGGAAGCAAATCTTTACACGCTATTGAGAGATAGCAGCCAGTTGACGGCTAAGGCTTACTATTTTCAGTCGGAACGGGGACTGCCGGGAGGTGTGATTTATTATAATCCCTATAATAAGGAACGGTTGTGGGATCAGAATTTCTTTGCCCAGGCCGGGTATGAGAAACGTTTTAACCGGGCATGGACATTGAAAGCGGCATTGAAATACAATTATTCCTGGAATAAATACAAGGACGTCAACGTAAAATATGAGAACGGGGAACAGATCGACCGGAATCGCCAGCATGAATATTACGGGACGGTTACCGCTTTATATCAGCCCCGGAAAAATTTATCCGTTTCATGGGCTACCGATTTGTCTGTAAACAAATTGTGGAATAATCTTCCGGAATGTCCTTTCCCGACACGTTATACTTTACTGTCAGCATTGGCCGTCAAATATCAGTATCGTTTTATGTCATTGACGGCTAATTTGCTGAATACGTATACGATAGATGACGTGAAAAGCGGGAAACGACCTAAAAACCGGGAAAAACTGACTCCAGCGGTAAGTTTGTCACTACGACCTTGGGAGAGAGAGAATTTGTATTTCCGTTTTTTGTATAAGAGTACGTTCCGGGTACCTACGTTTAATGATTTGTATTACCTGCGTATGGGAAATACCGGGTTGAAACCGGAATTGGCAAAAGAGTTCAATGCCGGAATAACCTGGAACGGGAGTTTGACGGAAGTTGTTCCTTATGTATCACTGACTGTCGACGGGTATTACAACCGGGTAGAGGATAAAATTGTCGCCCGGCCGACGACCTATGTATGGAAGATGATGAATCTGGGAGAAGTGGATATTACCGGTGTGGATGTCGCTTTAGCCGTAACGTTGGCTTTCAGGGAGGATATCCGGTTGCGTATATCGGGCGGTTATACCTATCAGAAAGCGATCGACGTTACCAATTCGAAAGACAAAAATTATAAGGACCAGATACCTTATACACCGAAGCATTCCGGAAACGGAGCTCTGAATCTGGAGATGCCTTGGGCGAATGTGGCTTATACCGTTATGGGAGCCGGAGAACGCTACAGTTTGCCTCAAAATATCCGGGCCAATCGTATCGATGGGTATGCGGAGCATTCGGCTTCGGTATCCCGGGAGTTTGTGTTGAAGAGTTGCCGGTTGCGCATCCAGGCTGAGTTAATCAATTTTACGGATAAGCAATACGATGTGATTCAGTTTTACCCCATGCCGGGACGATCCTATCGTTTGGGTATGACCTGGGTGTTTTAATTTTAGATTGATGATTTTAGATTTTAGATTGATGATTTTAGATTATACCTATAATCCTCTCCTGCAAAAAGGAGGAATCGTGAATCAAAATCGAGGTAGGTATGGATTTTAAATTGTTTGACAAACTGATTCGTTATCCGATTTGTTTAATCGTCAATCTAAGATTTTAAAGGTATGGTTTGGTTTTAATAGTATGGTTTAATTTAAATAGAAAAAAATGAAATTCAGAAGTTTATTTTTGAGTGCTTTATGCCTTTTATCCGTCAGTTGTTTTATATCCTGCAGCGATGATGACGACGATGACGATGATATTACGTCAGGAATATTGATTCTTAACGAAGGAAGTTATCAGGGAAATAATGCCAGTATTACGGCCTATAATCCGAAGACGGGAGGAATAACTGCCGATTTGTATTATGCGCTGAACGATAAAAAATTGGGGGATGCCGGTCAGGACATGATTACCTATGGAAATCGGGTGTATATAACAGTGTACGGTTCGAGTCGTTTGGTGAAATTGGATAGCCTGGGCAGAGAATTGAAAGCGATTACGTTCTCTCCGGCTGATGGTCAGCCCCGGTATATGGCGGCAGAAGACGGAAAATTATACGTTACGCTTTGGAGCGGCCAGGTGGCCCGCATAGATACGACTGATCTGACGATTGAGAAGTATGTTACTGTCGGTGCTAATCCGGAACAGATTGTAGAAGAAAATGATAAATTGTATGTGGCCAATTCCGGTTATGGAGCCGGTACGACGGTTTCTGTCATCAATTTAGGTATTTTTACGGTTGAAAAGATAATCACGGTTGTACAGAATCCGAATCTTATCGTCGAGGCTGCCGGTGATATTTATGTACTTTCTTATGGGAATTACGGAGATATCCCTTATGCGTTGCAGCGTCTGAACGTTGCAAACGGCACCTGTGATAATATTGCTGTTGCCACAAAAATGACAGCGCATGGCGATATAATATATTTGGTAAACTCCGTTACCGACTGGTCTGTTAAGCCTTATGTGACGACGAATAACTTTTTCACTTACAATGCGAAGACAAGGAAATTGAACGAAAACTCTTTCCTGACCCTGACCGGAGATGCTGAGTCTTTGAAAACCGAAAGTATTATGATGATGGAAATAGATCCGTATACCGGAGATATTTACATCGGTACTTCCGATTATACCAATACCGGTGATGTTTATCGTTTTTCCAGGAATGGAAAGTTGATTAAAAAATTCGGTAGTGGTGGTATTTCACCTAATAATGCCGTATTTTTCGAATGAGACGATCCGCATTTTGTCTGATATCGGTTTTTATCTTTCTGCTTGTATCTTGCGGGCAGAAAGGTAAAACACAACAGGAAGGTAAAGAAAATTGCCGGGTAGAATACGCTACGGGGTATACGGTACGTCGTGGTGCTGATTATACGGAGGTGAGCATTCGTGATCCCTGGGATACGACCAAATTATTGGCACATTATGTTCTTGTAGCCCGGGATCGTGAATTGCCGGCGGATTTACCGCCGGGGATTGTAGTACGGGTGCCTTTGGAAAGAGTCGTTGCAGCGACATCGGTACATTGCGGTTGGTTGGAAATGTTGGGTGTACGCGATGAATTAATCGGGGTTTGTGAATCGCGTTATATCGATTTGGATTTTGTGTGCCGGGGATTGGCGGAGGGTAAAATTACGGATATCGGTGAAGCTTCCGCCCCCGATGTGGAAAAATTGATTGAATTGGAGCCGGATGCTATGATTACTTCTCCTTTAAGCAATGCCCCTTATGGACGGGTGGAGAAAACCGGAATTCCACAGATCAAATGCGTGGATTATATGGAGTCGACTCCCTTGGGACGGGCGGAATGGATTCGTTTCCAGGCTTTGTTTTTTGGAAAAGAGGCTTTAGCCGATTCGCTTTTTAAAGAAATTGTTGAGTCATATAATGCCGTAAAAGCTTTAGTAGATAGCGTTGAGGAGCGTCCTTCTGTGGTGACGGAAATGAAATACGGCTCTATGTGGTATATTTCCGGAGGCCGCAGTTATATGGGCCGTTTCCTTCAGGATGCCGGAGCCGGTTATTGCTGGAAAGACGATGAGCATGCCGGTTCATTTCCCTTGTCTTTTGAAAGTGTTTTTGAACAGGGTGGTGAGGCTGACTTTTGGTTGATTAAGTACAACCGGGCACAGGAAATGAGTTACGAAGATTTGAAACGGGAATATACTCCCTATGCTAATTTTGCAGCCTGGAAAAAACACAATATCTTTACCTGTAATACGGGAGTTGTTCCCTATTATGAAGAGGTTCCGATTCGTCCGGATTATCTGTTGAAGGATTTGGTAAAGATTTTTCATCCCGAACTTTTGCCTGATTATCAATTGAGGTATTACAGCAAGATGAAAGAGTGAGGGAGGGGGATTTTAAATTTTAAATTTTAAATTTTAGATTTTAGATTGTAGATCGGGATATAAGGTTGAAAAGAGTTTTGGGTTTACGATTTACGGTTTTGATTGAGATACGAATCGGAACTGTAGTTTCGTTAATCTGAAATTAAAAACTGGATAAATGAAGTATCGTATCGTCTGGTGTATATTATTACTTTTGGGTATTTTATTCGCTGCCAATCTGTTCCTGGGATCGGCGAAGATTCCTTTTCGTTCGGTCTTGTCCATATTGATGGGTGAAGGGACGGAAAAGGATACCTGGATGTATATTATTTTGCAAACCCGTTTGCCGCAGGCTGTAACGGCCATGTTTGCCGGAGCTGCCTTGGCTGTAGCCGGTTTGATGTTACAGACGGTTTTTGCCAATCCGTTGGCCGGGCCTTCTATCCTGGGTATTGATTCGGGGGCGAGTCTGGGAGTGGCTTTGGTGATGCTGCTGTATGGAGGTACAGTCGGAGGTGTGGTTGTCGGGCTTTCTTTTTCAGGTTATATGGCGGTTATATTCGGTGCATTTACCGGAGCCATTACGATATTGGGTATCATTATCTTTTTTTCGACTTTGATTCGGAGTAATGTGATGCTTCTGATCATCGGAATCATGATCGGCTATATCACTTCTTCGGCAATCTCTTTACTGAACTTTTTTTCTACGGCCGAAGGGGTATTTTCGTATACCATGTGGGGTATGGGCGATTTTTCGGGTGTATCGGCCGAACAATTGCCTTATTTTTGCGGTATACTGGCCTTGGGATTGCTATTGGCTTTGGTGTTGATCAAGCCTTTGAACGCTTTGTTGCTGGGAGAGCGGTATGCGGAGAATCTGGGGGTTAACGTAAAGCGGGTACGTATATTGTTATTGATCAGTACGGGAATATTGACGGCTGTCACGACGGCATTCTGCGGTCCGGTTGCTTTTATCGGTTTGGCTGTGCCCCATATTGCCCGGTTGATGCTGGGTACCTCAAATCACAAATTATTGATGCCGGTGACCTTGTTATGCGGTTCTTTCATAGCTTTGTTGTGTAACTTATTGAGTGTGTTGCCGGGAAGTGCCGGAGTGATTCCTTTGAATGCCATTACACCGGTATTAGGAGCTCCGGTTATTATTTATGTGATTGTCAATCAGAAAAAGATACAATATTTCAATTGAGTTAAATCAACGGTTAGAGGCTTGTAAGCCTTCGGTTAAATATATGCAGCGAGATTCAATGATAGAAGCCAGGAATTTATCCATCGGTTACCGCTTGGGAAGACGAGGGAGAAAAGTATTATATACGGAGCTTTCTTTCGGACTTCGTCGTGGAGAATTGACCTGTTTATTGGGGCCTAACGGAGCCGGGAAATCTACATTGCTGCGGACTATCAGTGGATCGCAGCGTCCGTTGGGGGGAAGTATACTGTTGGAAGGAAGGGAATTGTCTGTCTGTACCGAACAGGAAATTTCCCGGAAAATAGGCCTTGTATTGACAGATAAGACGATGACCGGCGGCTTGACGGTATTCGATCTGGTGTCTTTGGGACGTCATCCGCATACCGGTTTTTTCGGACGTTTGAAAGAAAAAGATTACACAATTATCCGGGATTCTTTAGATGCAGTGGGAATCGGTGCGAAAGCGGATCATTATGTGGCGGAACTGTCTGATGGGGAACGTCAAAAGGTTATGATTGCAAGAGCATTGGCACAAGAATGTCCCGTACTTTTGTTGGATGAACCGACGGCTTTTCTGGATGTTGTCAGCCGGATCGAAATTATGAGTTTGTTACATAAATTGGCGGCAGAGCAGGGGAAGACGATTCTGCTTTCGACGCATGATCTGGAGCAGGCGCTGTTACTGAGTGACCGCCTGTGGCTGCTTTCCCGGACAGAAGGACTCCAATGCGGCATTACGGAAGAGTTGGTATTTCGGGGAACGATGGATCATTTTTTTGCCCGCAATGAGATTGTCTTTGACAAAACGAGCGGTAGCTTCCGGCCTTTGCCATCGCAAGGAATACAAGTGCAGGTGGAGGCATCCGGCGAATTGTTGTTCTGGGTGAATAATATTTTGATGCGTAACGGATTTTGTTGTGCAACGGAAGGGAAAGATGTAGCCTTTCTGCTACAAGCTGCTGCTCCGGATGATTTTATCCTCCGTTTCCCGGATGGAAGAATAGATAAGTTCACTTCTTTTGCTGAATTGGATACTTACCTGAAAAATGTGTATAAATTGTAGATTTTAGATTTACGATTTTAGATTGTGCCCCCATTTCTTCCCTGTAAGAAAACTGGGAACTTTGAAGTTTTAGCGATATATCGGGTCTATACTAAAAGCGTTTTTGTGAATTTTAGATTAAAAAGTCTGATACCGAATCCGGTTTCCGGGCAATTTAAAATTTACAATTATATGAACGAATGGATAGCGGGAGACATTAGTTTTTGGGACTTGTATTCGGTTTTAATATTCTTTTATGGGAAAACAGATAAGTTCTGATCTGTGTTTTATGAAAAATTGAATTTTGATATTCTTTTATTCTAAACAGTTTTTTTAACGTGATAATAAATAAAAATGACGGCTTAAAAAGGCATTTTCAAGTTTTAAGAAGTTGAAAAATGAAATGAATGTTTATATTTGTTATCAAAACTGTTTAAAATCGAATATGTTCCGGATTATTTTTCTGTTGTATATTGTTACAATATGGGGGTGCGGTAATGATCGTTCGGCTCTGGAAAAGAGACGGATAGACTTAGGTGTGCTGAACCGGGTAGAGGGAATGGCTGCTGAACATCCTGACAGTGCTTTGATGTTGTTGCATACTGTCGACGAGTCGAGTCTGATGAAACGGCAGGAACGGGCACGTTATTCTTTATTATTTTCTGAATTGTTGGATAAGAATTATATCGATTTGGAAACCGATTCTGTGATTCGTCCGGCAGTGGAATATTTTTCGCAAAACGGTAAGTATGAAGATCGGGCAAAAATGTATTATTATCTGGGAAGAATTCATGAAAATGCCGGTCGTACAGAAGAAGCCGTGGCTGCTTTTGTGTCAGCGGAAAAATATGTCGGAAAAGAGCAGTATAATTTGCAGGGGTTGATATATAGCCGTATGGGGTATCTATACGATACTCAGGCAAATGCAGAAGCGACTGTAAGAATGTTTGCTAAAGCCAGTGATGCTTTTCGAAAAGGCGGTAAGTTAAGAAATTTGAGTTATACATTGAGAGAGGAAGGTAGTGCTCTTATTCTTCTGGAAAATAAAGAAGCAGCAAACCGGCTGTTTTATGAGGCTTTAGATATTGCCTGCCAGTTGAAAGATACGCTGAATGTATTATCACTTGTTCAACAAATAGGTACTAATTTCGTTTTTTATTATAAAGATATAAAGAAAGCCAAGGACTTGTTGAGTGATATATATAATAGATATTGTGGCGGAGAGATTCCTGAAGGTCATTTTGCTTTGTGGGGGTATATTTGTTTACAGGAAAAAGATTTGCAGAAAGCAGAATATTATCTTATGCATGACACAGGACCGGATTCCAGTCCTTACGCAACGATTGGCACGTATGAGATGTGGAGTATGTTATATGAACAAAAGAAAGAGTATCAGAAAGCATTAGATTATGTCAAGCGGGCAGGGGAGTTGAGGGATAGTATTTATGTTGTAGAAAAAGATAAGTTGGTACAAAATCTGGAACGGCAATACCGGACTGAATTGCTTCGGGCAGAAAATGAAGAGTTGCATACGATAAATGTGTATTTGTTTATTATTTTTCTTTTGATCTTTTTCTTTTTTGTTTGTGTATTGACTCTGTTTGTTTATAGGGCCAAGCGGAAAGAACGGGAAAAAGAGGAGAAAATCAACTCTTTGAAGTGTGTATTGGATGACTGGATCAATTTTCTGAAAACATTGGCCGATATGGCGATTAAGATGAAAAAAAAACCAGAACAATTTTTGGAAACATTTAAAGAAAATCTCAACCTTAAGACCGGTAAGGAACGTTTTTTCTCAAATCTGCATGCATGGGTCAATCAGTCGCACAATGGTATTGTGGATTACCTGAAGCGAGAGTATCCCCATTTAACCGATGAAGATTTGGATTTTTGCTGTCTGCTTTATTTGAAAATGCCGGTTGACGTTATGTTGCAGATGTATGATCTTACCAATAAAAATTCCCTTTACAATAAACGTTCGGATCTCAGAAGAAAGATGGGGCTTTCTCCAGAAATTAATCTGGAACAATATCTGGATGGATTGTTAGTAAATCTGGCCCGTTGATTTTCTGACGTTAAATTTCAATTTTATATTTTGAAGGTATGCGTTCTGAAAATAGCTTTTTTTAGATCGTAATGATATTGATTGTCATTCTGTTAGTAATATATTTCTTTTTGATCAAAGTGTAATATGTTGATTTTCATATGTTTGTGTGGTGTGTTTTATATGGATGAGATCAGGATGATATACTTTTTTTAGTAACGATTTCATTGTCAGTTATTTCACGTTTGTTCTGATGAGATCGAAAGGGATGTATTTTTTTGTTTTTTAGGGGATAAGTGTGTTAGATTTGTAATAAACAGATTAAAAATAATTTTGAAATGTGTTCAACGTGAATAAAATCTTCAGACGGTTTTAACCCTTTAAAAACGAATATTATGAAAAGGTTTGTTGTTGTTTTATTTTTTATAATGCCTTTCAGTCTGGTAACTCAGGCACAAGAGTGTAATTTTACCGGTGGAGTGAGGACCGATATGTCTTTCAGTAGTTCAAGGTTTAAACCTTTTGAAGTAGGTATCGATTTGGGTTATTATGTCGTTCATAATTTATTTGTATCGACACATATTGAAAGTTCTGTCGGGCTTTTTAAGATCGATGGTTTAAAAACTTATTATATGAACGAAACGCTGGGAGTCGGTCTTGGATATAATGTTTTATCTTTTGATAACGGTGTCTTGGATGCTAGGGGGAAATTCGGGACAACTCTCGAAAATAAAGACTGGAAATATACGTATTATGATGCCGGTGTTTTTTATAATTTGGGCAAACAAAAGGTAAAGCCGACATTCGGTATAGGAGTCAGGTATTACGATTCGAGTAATGATCATGTGGATAATTATTTGAGATTGTATGTCTCTTTGGGATTTAAGTTTAATTGATTCTTTAAAGGAGTATCTTTTATCCGGTATTGAAATAAAAGTGCTCCTTTTGTATTTTAAAAATGTTGTTTCCCACCTTGCAATTTATTTTTATGGACTAAAACAGATCTGTAAAATTGAAGTGATAGAGTTTGTCATTATCGGATTGCTTGTCGATTCATTTTGGATTATAGGAAGTAAATCCTTGCGCGAATAATATAAAACGTTTATTTTAGAAAAAAATGCCGATTTTTCAACATATTGTTATTTTAATATGAGTGAAGAAATTGAATCAATTGTAATATCGTTTATTCTCGGCTCTATAGGGGGGGGATCGCGGCAGAATGTCTCGGTTATTATTTAAAAAAACGGAAGGAAAAGAAGGATAAATCTTCTGTCGATAAAGGGAATGGCAAAAAGGATGGGGGATAATCGTACCGGGGAATGTCTTTTCTTTGGTATAATCGACGGTATTGAAACGATAATGTTAATAGAACTAATTTTACGACTTTAGATTAAAAAATCTGATACCGAATCCGGTTTCCGGGCAATTTAAAATTTACAATTATATGAACAATATTTCTCGTTTTTCATAAGGAGTTTCTTTTTTCTTAAAGGTAAAAAAGCTGCCGTTTTCGGCAGCTTTTTTAGGGTCTTCATTTTTATTGTGCTTTTTTCTTAAAGATATCGAAGTTGACACCTATGGAAAATTGCAGGCTGTTTTTTATCGGATTGTTGTCAGAGATTCCGGCAACATAGGAGAAGTCGGCCAACAGGTTGTAGTAGCGTAATCCGACACCGGTGCTGAACCAGGTCGGGTGGCCGTTATTATTGTTCCCGTGGTGGTATCCGGCTCTGAGGGCTACTGTCTTGGCATACCAATATTCGGCTGCCAGGGCCCACATGATATTGTCGGACTGGATATCGCCGAAAGAGGAAAAATATCCCCCTACTCCGGATTTATCCGGTTTTTCATTGTCCTTATACCGGGGTGTCATCAGGGCATCGGCTTCGAGGGCAACCATCAGTGAATGTTGGTTGTTGAAATTGAGTTCGTAAGATGTACCTAACCGAAGATCTCCCGGCAGATAGGATTCGTTGTCTCCTCCGTATTTCAGTTTCGAGCCGATATTTGCCAGTGTCAGGCCGGCCCGCCATACGGCATTTTCTGTCAGGAAATTGACATTTTTATTGAAAAACAATGAGATGTCTGCAGCTACAGCATTCGCCGGATCTGCCTTGACGTTTCCGACCATCTGCCCCATTCCGAGTTCTGAACGGATGTATTTTAAAGTAACGCCGGCAGACAGGTATTGGCCCAATTTGCGGGCATAGGCAATATCGATACTCATTTCGTAAGGGTTTTGTTCCCCCATATTCAGACCGTCTTCGCCGATAAACATGACATCTCCGAAGGAGAAATATCTGAATCCGGCAGAAATGGTTTGCATATCGTCGAGTTTATAAGAAAAACCGATACTTGACAAGTTGATGTCTTTGACCAGGTCCCGCATCCAGGGGCTGTAGGTGTATGACAACTCGGCTTTGGTTTCTGTAAAGGCTGATTTTGCAGCATTCCAGAAAATAGAATAGGGATCGGCTGAAGTTGAAGCTCCGATTGAACCCAAAGCTCCGGCACGAGCGTCAGGAGCGATGGATAGGAAATAGGCCCCGCTATACAAAGAGGATATTTGGGATTCCTGGGCTCTGGCTCCGAGTGTTGAGAGAGCCGTGAGAGCTATAATGGATATTTTTCTGATCATATTACCAATTTAATAGAGGGGAGAGAGGTCGTCTCTCCCCGGATAAAACTTATTGTTTAACTACTTTTGAGGTGATTTTAGCCCCTTTATGTTCTACTTCCAAAACATACATACCAGCAGGTAACGCATTGATATCTATCGCTTTAATAGAACCGGCAGTCATCGCTGTTTTTTCGGTATATACCATGTTACCGCCCATATCGTAAAGCCGTATGATTACTTCTCCTTCCACATCATCGGAACATTGTACGTTCAGGATGTTGCTGGTCGGGTTCGGATAGGCTTTTACCTGGGCTTCGAAGATTCCGCTTCCGTTGCTTCCGCCTTCTACAGTCACTTTAAAAGTGGTTGTCGCCTGCAATAGAGCAGGATCTTGTGCTGTCAATGTAATGATTGCTTCTCCTTCAGCTTTGATTACGAATTCAATGGCATCTCCGTCGGCAACAAGAGCTTTTACGGCGTCAGGATTGGAAGAATGAGCCGTGTAACTCAATTCGTCACCGTCCGGATCAGAAAATACCGATGATAGTATCAGACTCTCAATGATATCACCTACTTTTTGAGTTTTGTCTGTCGGTTGCAGAATAACGATTGGTGCACGGTTCACTTTTTCAACGTAATAGTCAACGGTTAATGTACTTGCATTGTCGAATACATCTTTTGCTTTTAGAGTGAATGTGTGATTTCCGTTGTCCCCGTATTTCGGAGCCAGGGTCACGCTAACATTACCATTGTCTTCATTTAAAGTTGCTATTCCGGACTCGTCTTCTACGGTAACTTCGAAATTATCGTTTTCATTATCTACGACAGTAAATCTGGCGGTGGTTTCCTGTTCTTCTTTAACACTGATCTGTTTATCGATTCGGGTGATTACCGGTGCAGTGTTTTTATTCAAAGTTACAGGAATACTTACTTCCGGATTTTCCGGGTCGTTGCTTGCAATTTTGATAATGGCTTTGTTGTTGTTTTCATTTCTGGCTTTGCTGGCGTCAACGTGGAAGTTGACAGCTTCGGTTTCGTGAGCGGCAACTGTTCCTGTTTCCGTATTCAGTGTTATCCAGGAGGAACCGGCTTCTTGCTGATACAATAAAGTCAGGAATCCCAAAGAGCCGTATTGCTCTGATAATTCGGTTACATCAGCCCATTCTCCTTTGAGTTTTAGCATATAACGCAGGGGAGTAGCTACATCTTTGGTCGGAACAAAAGCAATAAATGCTTTCTCGGGTATATAGATGTAAACCCAGAATTTTTCATTCGGGTAGATGTATACCGGATTTTCAAATTCGATCTCTTTGGCCGATACACTGATTCTGTCGCCTTCTGCTTCAGGTCCTCCTGTGATCACTTTGCTGGCGCGTCCGGCAACGGTATTATTATTGAAAGAACTACCTGTTCTGACTTCGATGATAAATTCTGCATTTTCCTGTTCTCCCAATGAAGCCATAAATTTGATTTTGGACATGTTAAATCCTCCTTCAGGAGCTGTAAATTCGGTACATGCAATATAAGGATCTTCGCCTGTAGCCGTGCCGATGACAATCATTTGTCCCTGGAGATTGAAGTCATAGCCCAGGCTGTCCGTATACTCTCCTGTTGCCCTGGTAACAGGTAGCGACTGGAAACTTGCATTTTTAACTTTTGTATCCAGGCCAAGAGCCGTCAGGGAGATGTCGTTAGCGGCCTGAATCGCAGTAAGTGCATTTACTTCATCATTATAAGAGATACTGACTTTGTAATCCAGTTTATAGTTTCCGTTATTTATAATCCGGATATTTGTATCAGTACTAAAGTGTTTGTCGGGAGCATACAAATCCATTTTTTCCGGATTTACTTCAATGACAGGAGCTTCGACGATATTATACTTTAACGGAATTTTTATCGTTTCGTATCCAGGTAGATCGGTTGTAAATACCAATGTGTCGGTAACTTCCATTAAATCCATGGTATTCAGGAATGAAACGGCGAATTTTTGAGCTTCCTTGCCGACTTCCAGGGGATTGAATTCGTTTATAGGTACGTACAGTCCGCTGGCCCAGTCGCCTTGATTTCTGGGTTGTACATTCAATGGACCGACACCACCTCCGGCTTGGGTACTCCAGTAAAGGACGTCGAATGTCGGAAAGAATGGGGTTTGCCAGTCATTGGGATCATACTGGGACTGTTCATTCCAGGTTAAGCCGGTAATGTGATATGCGGCGGTACCGACATTGCGGAATGTAAAGACATAATTATTGGGGTAGGATTCGATAAAGATATCCGGTAATGCCAGTTCTTCCGGCCATTCTCCGGAAGGTGTTCCGGTTACCGTCAGGTTCAGGGGAACGGTAATTTCCGGTTTTGTCGGAACATTGGTCTTTACAAGGTTTGTAGTCTGATAGGTACCGGCCAACAGACCGTTTGCCGAAGCTTCCATTTTCAGGTTGGCCGTTTCATTCGGTTGTAATTCGGATGTTTTTACCGGATAGAATTCGATAGCACTGCTCATATTCAGGTATCGGCTTCTTAAAGTAAGTCTTTGGGATTCTTCGGCACCTTCATAAGCCAAACCGTTGATTCCGTATGCACTCCATTGAATACCGCCTTCAAGTAATTTGTATTGGAATTTAATATTACCGTTTTTATAAAGAATGGCCTGGAAACACAATCCCAAACTCATTTGGTTTGAGAAATCGATAAAGGATACGATCACCCGGTCGTCTTCAGCTTTATAGTAAATACCGACGGGTTGAGTCGGATCTAATGCATATTCAGCAGGAGACGGGGTGTGGTGTCCCCAATACGGTGCTATATACGGCGTGAAGTCGGCGGAAAAATCTTCCGGCCATGAATCTACTGCCGGGAATTTCTTAAATGTAATGAAGCCCGGACCGTAAACATATATTTTGTTATAGGTCTTTCCATAGAATGTGAATTCAAACGGTAATTCCTGTTCGAAACTGACATGGGTATAGAAATACTCTTCTTTGTAATGAATCGGAGAATCTGTAATGTCCTCCCATTGATACAGGATATTGTCGTCGTCGATGGAAGAACTGTAGATGTAATCCAGCGATTCATTTGCTTTTAACGTATCATTAACCGGATATAAAATCGTAGTCGGAGTGATCGAATACTTTAATATACTTTCTCCGGTATTTTTTATGCTCATATCCAGTTGTTTGGCTTTACCGCTTTCGAGGGTTTCCGCGTATTGTGCCGGAGTAATTTCGATGTCGGGAGCATCAATAATTGTCGAAAATAACCGGGTTGTCAGTATTTGGCTTCCGGCTGTCGTAACGGACATAACGGATTCATAAGAACCTTTTGTCGTAGATACGGCTGTAATATAAATGTCTTCAGACGTACCGGCTTCCAGCGTGAAAGGTAGTGGTTTGCCTACCGTGTAAGTAAAAGTCGGATCTGCGATTTCAAGCCGGGTGATTTCGATGGGGGCATTTCCTTTATTCAGGAGGCTGATTGTCGATACGGCCCGGCCTGTTTGGAAAACTTCACCGAATAAAAGCGTATCCCGATCGAGTTCTACCACGGGTTGATAATAGTTACCGGTAATGTTGGCATCCAAACGGATTATAGAAGTCGAATTATTGGGATCGTTGCTCAATAGTACCAGTAAATTCGTTAAATCACCTTTATACATGGACGAATCGGCGGCCAGACTGATATTGACGGTTTCAATTTCATTGATGGCTACCGTACCGCTTTTTTTGTCTATATCCCGGATCATATTTTTACCCGGAGCAACGATTTTGATTGCCGTACCACTTTGAATGTGTTCCCATATATCGATGTTGTCTTTGTTGACCATATCGACATCCGTAATTACGAATGGGTCCTTCACCTCATAATCGATACAACCGATAAAAATATTTTGGGGTTGGCTGATCATGAACGGATCGTAATCTTTATAGAACATTTCGACATCTCCGTTCGGAGAGAGTGCTATGCGGAAAGACACATCGGTTTCTCCGTCTCCGTCAGCATTGAAAACCCCTACATTTTCAAAACTAACGACGAATTTACCGTTTTGTTTGGCGTAGGCGATTTTACTTCTCGGACTGATAGAAAGCTGATAAGCCATTGGCGTAATCAGGTCCAAGTGATCGCTGCATGAAGTGGAAGCCGGCATGCAGGCATGTAGTGAACCGGTTTCACCGCTGAATGAAAGTATACCTAATTTGCCGATGTAGACTTGTTCGAAGTCTTTACCGAAGAATGGGAATTTAAATCCGATGTTGACAGCTTCCGTCCATATTGTATTTTCGTCAAACAGATTCTGTATCTCTGTGGTATTCAGTAGTTCGTCCCAACGGAATTGACAGGTTTCGTTCTTATTAAACCCGGGAATATTACTGATATATTCATAACCGTATTTGTGGGAGGTTTTGGTAATACCGGCTACCGTGTCTTCTGTAAATTTCGGGAAAGCAAACTCCAATGGATAAGATCCGGTATTGCTGATTGTAATTTGTTTTACAGTAGGAGCGGCATTCAAATCCAGGTCGCCTACAGCTACCTGTGTCGGTGCGATTGTAATATGGGCCGGATTGATAGCTGTACCTGTCAGGGTGATGTTGTGCGTTTCCCCTGTTTCACTGTTCAGGGTAAATTTACAATTGAATATTCCTTGATAAGTCGGCGTGAATTTTAGTTTGATACGGCTGGTGGAACGGGCTTCTAATGCCGGAATCGGGACTCCCTCACCCCATTCTCCTGATGTATTGAAGTGGTTGTCACTGAAACTGTATCCACCGTTATAATCGTATAAATCATATCCGCCTTGTCCTGCGAATTTTCCGTAACCGTTATTGAATATTTCGACGATTACTTCTTTTCCTTTGCCGACAAAAGTTTTTCCGAAATCTATTACTTTTGCACTTTTCAGATCGGGTTTGTGTCCTTTTACGGAGAGTGTACCGGGGATCGTTAATTTTTCTTTATCCTTGCAGTTGGTATTCAGGTATAATTTGAAATTGTAATCTCCGTTAATCAATTTTACTTTTTCAGGAGAGGCGATTACAGCTTGTTTATCGTGTGGTCTTACAATACCGGAAGAGGGATTCAGGGTCAGATATTCGATCCATCCCGGAGTTTGGCTCACCGCTTTTATCGACCAGGCCTGTAGGTCGGCATATTTACTGAGATTTCCTTCACTCAATACCTCTCCCAATGTATGCCAGGTTTTTCCCATATTGGAACTGTAATAACTGTAGAGGTGGGCATTGGAATAGTCATATTCATCACCGGTTCCCAGGCATCCGGCATTGCCTTTAGGCATATGAAAAACAAGCCAGAAATCATTACTGGAAGGGATCATGATATCTTCGCTTAGACGTATCGTATGTGAGAAAGGACTGACAGCATCCAGCGTGTCGCTGAGCAACAATCCTTCCGGCGTGAGTCCGCCTTCACCGGAATAAACTTCCACGATGGGACGTCCTTGGGTATATACGCCTTCTACATAGAATCCCGTTAAATTGAATCCTTCCGGATATAATGTTGGATCGACAAAGAAATATTGAGCCATGGAATTGGTCAATGCGGTATCTCCTTCTCCGATATAGAATCTCAAATCCTTGTAGTATTGGAATTCTTTCGGATATTCGTCCAGGTTGTAGCCCGATTCGATGACCTCTGTCGGCGTTACGGACTGAGTGTTAATGATACCTTTAAAAGAATAGGTTTTCGGTTGTTTTTTTGCGGTAGCGGAAGCTGTTGTTATTCCGGGGGTATTGAATATACTCCAGGGGTCTTTGTAGTAGCTTCTTATGCTTGCATTCCATTTTAACAGTCCTTCTCCCGTATTATTTAAGACGATAGAGTCTTTGGCTGTATACGACTGGGTAACGTCCATTTCGATGGTGTAGTCGGTTTTGCTGAGTTCCAGGTCGGGTCCGGCATTGGTAACGATCGTTTTTACTTCTGACAGTTCTGAGCCGTTTTGCCAGCGGTCGAAGGCTTTTACGGCAACCCAGTATTCAGTCTCGGGTTTGAGCCCCGGAATATTGATTGTGATTTTATCTCCGGTTTTATTAAAACGGGTGGCGATTTCCACGCTTTTTAAAACACTCAGATCACTGGTAGCAGTGAAAGCTTTGTCGCTATAGTAAGCAATTCCTTTGGCGATATTGTCATTATCCGGATCGCTGGGGAGCAGATATTCGACCTGTATATCTTCCTGCGAAGCTACAAGTGTAAAATCAGCAATTTTAGCCGGAGCATTGTTGTTTTTAGCATCCAGGGCCATGTAAGCATCGATTATTCCGGAACCTAATTTCCCTATATATTGCGGATTATAGCCGTATATGTCATGTACGGATTCCGTCAGACGGTTTCTTAAATCCGTATTCGTGAAATCAGGACTTCCGTATTTAGCGATAATTAATGCAGCAATACCAGAGACATGAGGACATGCCATAGATGTGCCGTCATAATAGCCGTAACGGTTACCCGGGAATGTACTGAGTACTCCCCAGGATTCTCCGCCTAATTCCACATCTCCCCCGGGGGCACTGACATCGGCCCAGTCCCCGCGGCTGGAGTAAGAGGCTACTTTGTAGTCAACGCTTAGTGCCGTAACGGATACGGCCGTTGCATAAGCACCCGGATAGAACGTACCTTCCAAACCGGTGTTGCCGGCAGCAAAGATGCAAAGGCCGCCTTTCATCGGGCTTCCTTCGTAATTTCCGGCTTCCTGGGTAAAATAGTCCATAGCATCCAATACGGCTTGCTCTACATAGCCGTCATTGTCCCAGCCCCAGGAGCATTGTGCTATGACAGCTCCTTTGTTGGCAGCGTAAACAAAGGGAGTGGCGAAGTCGCCCTGTCCTGCGTAATCGTCGAATACCTGACAGGACATCAGAAGAACCCCGTCTTTGTTACCGGTACCTCCGGCGACACCGCATACCCCTTTGCCGTTGTTATTTACGGCAGCTACTGTTCCCGCTACGTGAGTACCGTGTTTGTGTGCTGTCAATGCCGGCGATTTGGCTGCAAAATTATAACCGTATATATCATCAATATATCCGTCACCATCATCGTCGACACCTTCTTCACCATTTAATTCCGCTTCATTGACCCATAAATTGTCGATCAGGTCTTCGTGGGTAATATCTATACCACCGTCAATAATGGCAACAATAACGTTACGGGCGCCTGCCGTAATTTCCCAGGCTTTGTAAAGATTGATGTCGCAACCTGCGATACTGCCTTGAATACTGCCATCGTTTGCATAGTGCCATTGATTAACTAGTAAGGGATCGTTAAAAGGAAGAGTAGCCCGTGTTTGAGGGGTAGGGGTTACATCTACCGTTTTAGAGGGCGGTAAGGTTTGTACTCTTACGATTTCAGCTATTTTTATACCGGATATTCCCTTGAATCGGTTTACTGCTTGTTCCGGAGTTAATTTTTCATCGTAACTGATTTCATACCATAAATGAAGCCCGTGTTTCCTCATTCTCTCCTCGAATTTAGGCGCATAAGGGAATACCCGCTTCATGTTTACGGCTTTAATTTCTTTATTTACCGCATCGAAAGATTGAATTCCTGTCGATACGATTCCACCTCTTGTCCGGGGGGTGTTACCCAGTTGTTCTGCCACTGCCGGATCAAGTTTAACCCTGATTACACCGTCTTTGGCATAACTTGCTAACTGTTGTCCATTTATCGGTAAACACCAGAGTACCGATAGTAATATGAAACAACTGAAAATCCATGTTTTTTGCATACTTTTAAATGTTTAAAATGATTTTGCTATTTTTTAATAAAATGTGTGTATGTCTTCAAAATAAATGTTTATATAAATTTTAAATTGCCTGACAACCTGATTCGTTATCAGATTTTTTAGTCTAAAATCATAAATCTGCAATTAAAATGTTCCTTTTTTTCAGTCGAAGATCGACAGGTCTACAAAATTCATTCTTTTCATTGCTACTTTTTTATCTAATTCGCTAACAGACATTAAATTATCTGTTACAAATGACTCATGTTTTTTCCAAAACCACTTTAAATAAAATCATCCATTATTATGGAACGATTTTGGTTGGGATAGAAACTTAAATCCGATATTTTCATTTCTTTTACAAAGAAAAGGATTTATTTTTAAAAATTGGTTAAAATGGACGGTCGTTTTTTTATTTTATTTTTGAAAAAATTGCTTGTGAATCCCAATAGAATATAACCTGGCCGACTGTCGTATATTTACATAATTGAAAATTAGTAACATAAAATTTTTGAAAAAAATGGCAGGTCGAAATAGAAGCGCGAGTTTATGGTCTCCTTAGGTGTTTAATATATGAATTTCCCGGATTGGCGGCGTGGACGATTTTGCAGGTTTATGGAAAGAGGGTGTATGCCAGAAAGTTTACTTGTTTAAATTTGGTATAATTGCTATATTTGTCAATATGAAGACTATGGATGCTTTATGAAATCAATCAGTGAATATTTACAACTATTGGCAGGCTATATGCAAACACATGCCTCCATTTATCATATTAAAAGGATAGGTATATTTGGCAGTGTGGCCAGAGGTGAGCAGACAGAACATAGTGATATTGATATTTGCTATGAAGGGGAAGCTCCGACTCTGTTTACATTGGCTCGTATTAAATATGAATTGGAAGCCTTATTAGGATGTCCTGTGGATTTAGTACGTGTGCGTGAGAGAATGGATGAAGTATTAAAACAAACTATTCAGAAGGAGGCTATCTATGTATGATGTAAAAGTCCTGCATTTACTTGATAAAGTAATCGAATCCATAAGGATTATTCAACAGCGGACGGAAAGCATTCACTGTGTCAATGATTTTTTGGATTCTGAGACAGGTACGTTATTGCTGGACGGTGTTTGTATGAAATTGATAGCATCGGGTGAAAGTATAAAGAATCTGGATAAACTGACTGCTGGAAATTTACTTGTTCATTATCCACAGATTCCGTGGCGTGAAGTTATGGGAATGCGTGATATCATTGTCCATCATTATTTTGAAGTGGATGCTGATGTTATTTTTAATACGGTTCAGGAAAGCATTCCTCCTTTGTTGGAGGTGTTGGAACAGATGCGAAAAGACTTGGTAGAAGGAAAGTAAAAAAGGATGCCTTGGGCATCCTTTCGTTTTATATATAAAGTTTACGAATCAAACCTACCGTTCAGTATATGAATTTCCAGAATTGGCGGAAAGGATGATTTAGTAGTTTAATATACAGATTAAAATTTAATTAGCTGGGTTTCTATATATGGAAACTTATTTTTATATTTGTGCTATGGTTTCTATTGAAAAATTTAAGGTTATATTTTATAAGGATGCTTTAGAGTTTTTACAGAGAGTGGAATCTAAAACAAGGGAAAAGATTGTTTATAATATTGATAAAGCACGGTATACTTTAGACCCTAAATTATTTAAGAAATTAACAGGAACTGATATTTGGGAGTTCAGAACTTTGTACAAGGGGAAGCAATATCGTTTATTAGCTTTCTGGGATAAAGACGTTGATGTATTGGTGATTGCTACTCATGGTTTTGTGAAGAAAACGGATAAGACACCCATAAAAGAAGTGGCAAGAGCAAAAGAGATAATGAAAGAATATTTTGAACAAAAATAAGGGAGCTATGGAAGAAAAGAAGTTTTATACGCAGGAGGAGGTGAAAGATATGCTGATTGGAAAGAAAGGCACACCTGAACGCGATAATTATGAAAGTGAACTGAATTTATTTTTGATAGGTGAAGCTATTAAACGTACACGTTTGGATAAAAATATGACTCAGGAAGATTTAGGGAAACTGATAGGGGTACAAAAAGCTCAAATCTCCCGAATAGAAAATGGTAAGAATTTGACTTTGGCTACTGTTATTAAAATATTTAAAGCTTTGGGGGTAAATGCAAGGTTAGAAATAGAAGATAATGGTTATAAAGTAGCTTTGTGTTAAATAAAAAAAGGATGCCTCAAGAGAGCATCCTTTCGTTTTATATATAAAGTTTACGAATCAAACCTACCGTTCAGTATATGAATTTCCCGAATTCGCTGATTATGGTAAGCTTATTTCCTTCGCCTTCGTCATTGTCATAGCAGCGACCGACGATTTGGGCATCAATATTAAAGCTTTGGGAGATAGCGATGATTTTATCGGCTAATTCTTCATCGACGTATATTTCCATACGGTGTCCCATGTTGAATACTTTATACATTTCTTCCCAGGATGTGCCGGATTGTTCCTGTATCAATCTGAATAGGGGAGGAACCGGGAAAAGGTTGTCTTTTACAACATGCATATTTTCGACAAAATTCATCACTTTGGTTTGGGCTCCACCGGAACAGTGTACCATGCCATGGATTTGGGGGCGGTATTGATCCAGGATTTTTTTGATAACCGGAGCATACGTACGTGTCGGTGAAAGGACCAATTTGCCGGCATTGAGGGGAGAATCCGTTACGGTGTCCGTCAGTTTGCATTTCCCGGCATATACCAATTCTTCCGGTACGGCGTTATCGAAGCTTTCCGGGTATTTTTCCATCAGATATTTAGCAAATACATCGTGGCGGGCTGACGTCAGTCCATTGGAGCCCATACCGCCGTTGTATTCCGTTTCATAGCTGGCTTGTCCATAAGATGCGAGACCGACGATGACGTCTCCTGCTTTGATGTTGGCATTGTCGATGATCTCTTCTCGCTTCATCCGGCAGGTGACTGTCGAATCGACAATAATGGTGCGTACGAGGTCACCGACGTCGGCTGTTTCGCCGCCGGTAGAATAGATACTTACTCCTAATTTCCGGTATTCTTCCAATAATTCTTCGGTGCCGTTAATAATGGCGGCGATCACTTCTCCGGGGATCCGGTTTTTGTTACGTCCGATCGTGGAAGATAAAAGGATATTATCGACAGCCCCTACACAGAGTAAATCGTCGATGTTCATAATCAGTGCATCCTGGGCAATCCCTTTCCATACAGAGAGGTCACCGGTTTCTTTCCAGTACATGTAGGCCAGGGAAGATTTTGTTCCGGCTCCGTCGGCGTGCATGATATTGCAGTAAGAAGGGTCACCTCCTAAATAATCGGGTACAATTTTGCAGAAAGCTTTGGGGAAAATTCCCTTGTCGATGTTTTTGATCGCGTTATGAACGTCTTCTTTTGAAGCGGATACGCCGCGTTTATTGTATCTTTCGTCTTTTCTCATGCTTAAATTCGTATACGAGGTTACGGATGTTTTACACTTTTACGTCGATTCGTACGTTTGTATGTCGTATTGAATATGCAAACTTACGGAAAACAATTAGAAAATCTCAGAAAAATTGAAAATTTTCAATGCCATATCCGGTTGAAGATCGCATATAAACGCCACCAAATCAGGAGTACCAGCCCGATTGTGATGATATAAGTTGCTGTCGTTCCTGTGTGTAGGAAATAACGCACGGTGAAAGCCAAGCCTTCTATGCCATTCCAGGGATTGAGTCCTATCCAGGTATATCTGAATTCTTTAGGCATCGAGCTCATCGATAACAGGCTGAAAGCGACGACAAGAACGATCAGGGAAACAAAAAATGCGATTTTGTTGATACGGTTCATAGGTATAATCTTGAGTATTTAAAATATAAAATGTCTGTAAAAACAGAATAAGAGGTGGAAAGAAAACCTTTTAATATTAAAAAAGGATACCGGTTTCCGGTATCCCCTTCGCTCCTCAAGTAGGACTTGAACCTACGACCTACGGATTAACAGTCCGCCGCTCTAACCAACTGAGCTATTGAGGAATTTGTTTTAAGAACGACTTGTTTTTCTTGGCTCCTCAAGTAGGACTTGAACCTACGACCTACGGATTAACAGTCCGCCGCTCTAACCAACTGAGCTATTGAGGAATTTTCTAAAGCGATGCAAAGATAGAGCTATTTTTGAAAGTCACAAAATTTCGAAAGGAAAAATTATCGGTTCGGATTTTTTTTTCCTATGTTCATTTCTGGTGTAAAAAATTTGAATGAATTATGAAAAATAGTTAAGTTTGTGTGCTATTGGTAAATATGTGCATTATGACTTTTTTAAGCTGTTTATACAGAGCTGCGGTAGTGTGGCTTGTATTCACCCCATTGTGGGGGGAAGCGCAGACCTTGGTGTTGGGAAATGAAAAGAATTTCAGAAATTGTGTAGAAGGGGACGATAGTGAATTCAGGTTGGTAATAGAAAACAGGTCGGATGTTACAGCTTTTCAGGAAGGAACTTATTCTATTGATTGGGGGGATTCAAAACCCGGAGAAAATTTAACGAATGTAAATCATGTGGCTTTAAATACGTCCCATCTTTATACGGAGTGGGGGGTATATGAATTGAAGGTAAGTGCTGTTTCGAAACAATCTGGAAGAAGAGTGGAGCAGGTATATCAAGTGATAAACCTTTCAAATCCTGCCGTCGGTTTTGAGCGGAATTTATCGGGAACTCCTTGTGTGAATTCGGAGGCGGAAATCTATGTGACGAATTATAATTCCAATTCGGCGGCAACGACGTATACATTGGATTTCGGAGACGGGAGTACGCGGGAATATACTCAGGCACAAATTGTGGCTGACGGAGGAAAAGTTTTGCATCAGTATGAAAAGACCCATTGCCAATTGAATAAACCGAAAGGCATAACGATACGTGTGACGGCTAAAAACGAGTGTGGTTTTACGACTTCGATGGATTTCCCGAATTACATGATTATTCTTCCGCCGACCGCTGATTTCGATTACAAGGAGAAACCCGGTTGTACGGAACGGGAGGTGCAGTTTATCAATCAGACGGACGGTGGTTTGGGAAAAGATTGCCAACCGTTAAATCTGACTTATGAATGGGATTTCGGAAAAACCGGAGTGGGAGTGGGGCAGGAGAACGTAAAAAATCCATTGGTTGTTTACAATGAAGACGATACGTATCAGGTGACATTGGAAATTAAAAATTCCAATGGGTTTAAGTGTGCATATGTAAAGAAGACTTTGCCGGTCAGGATTATTAAGAGTGTAAAGGCTGGTTTTATCGTCGATAAAGATTCCGGGTGTGATCCTCTGGGGGTTTCGTTTACGGATAAGTCGGCGGGGGAGGAACGCAAATATCAATGGACGGTTGTCGAACAGGGTGTGAACGGCGGTTATGCACCTACCGGGGGGCTGAATCAGGCCAATGTTCATATTAATTTTCATTACGGAACTTATAAGGTAACGCAAATTGTCAGTAACAATTGTTCGACGGATTCCAAAGATACGACGATAAGTGTGAAGAAGGATCCGGAAATTGTCGAATTCAAGGCATTGCCTGCCTTATGTCCGGGAAGTGTGTTGAGTTTGCCCGATTATATTACGTATGCCTGGTATAACAATACTCCGGATTTGAAGTGGGAGATTACCCCAGCGTCCGGCTGGATACTTAGGGCCGGAACGACACTGACGTCGGAAAAACCTCAGATTGAGTTTACACAACCGGGGAAATATACGCTGAAGGTTACTTTAAAAGGGGCCGGTTGTGGGGGTACGAAGCTGGTCGGAACACAGTTGTTGACGGTTTATGATCCGTCCGTGAAGGCAGAAGGGATGGTAGCCGATAAAACGGAAATGTGTGAAGGAGAGCGGTTGACCGTGAACGGCATTCCCGGGGGTGTGATTAACGGTGTAAATTGGTACGTAAAGACGGCTGCGGGAGTTACGGCATCCTGGAAGCCTCAAACTTCGGGTAACAGCACTTCGATACAGATACCGGAATATGGAAAATATGTATTGGTAGCCGATATCGACGGGGTATGTACGGATTCTGTAAAGAACTTTGAAGTAAGGGTATACAGGGCTCCTGAAATCGACTTATCGGCATTTCCTGCTTATCATTGTCCGGATAACGAGTTTTATCCGGGTGATTTCGTGAGGTATAAGGATAACGGAAATGAAAATGTCGCTGTGAAGTGGGAGGTTTTTGCCGAAGGGAATCCGACGGATAAGGTAACGGTTATCGGAGGGAATACGATGACACCTAAATTAAAATTCAGTGAATGGGGGGATTATGAGATTCGGGTGACCTTGACGAATCCGACGTCTTGCGGTCCGACGGATAAATTGAGTGCTTCCCAGGTGTTGCATGTGGTGAATCCGCGTTTAGACGTGATTATTGAAGCAGACCAGAAGCAGATTTGTATCGGAGAAAAGTTGACGTTTACCAATACTTCTTCGGCTGCGGTAGAACCGACTTATTCATGGTCGGTGACCCCGGGTGTCGAATCTGTCGATTATGAGTTTACGGATGGAACGGATGCCACTCATAAAGCTCCGCATATTTTGTTTCATACTTCCGGAACATATAGTGTCAGTGGGTATGTGCAGGGTGTTTGCGGTGGGGAACCACTACCTTTTACGATTGTCGTTAAACAAGACCCGAAAGTGACGATCGATCCTCTGGAGGCGATGTGTCCTGGAATGCTTCGTTTGTCGGATACTCACGTACATTATGTATGGAATGACAGTTGGAACGGGGGAGCGGAAAGTTTGCGGAAAGTCGAATGGACGTTGGTGAATAAGCCGTTGAATGCGGAACATACGCCTTATACTTCTCCGGAATGGGATAAATTGTATCCGGAGATCGAGTTAAGGACTCCGGGAGAGTATACGTTGCAGGCAAAATTGGTTTCTGCGGCGAATTGCGGTGGGGACTTGGTAGCAACTCAAAAGATTTTGATATATGATCCTGAAATATATACGAATATAAAGCCGCATTTGGATGCTAATGTCCAGGATTTGGGGAGTGGTCGTTATCAGACGTTACAGGGAGAACCGTTGAATTTTGAGAATACGACGACGGGGGTAAATTTGAGTTATCAATGGACTGTCACTCCGGATGTCGGTTACACGATTTCGGATAAGAATGCGGACAAACCGGCGATTACTTTTAATAAGTACGGGGAATATAAGGTACGGGTGGATATTACCGGGGCTTGTAAGTCTGATTTCCGGGAATTTACAGTTGTAGTTAAGGGAGTACCCAGCTTTGTTTTTGACGTGATCCCGAATCGTTGTGATAATTGGGAGGAAGTGGTTGATATACGGGATTATCTGCATTGTGATTCGGCTGGAAGTGCGAGGATTCTTTGCAATTGGACGATCGTACCGGCAGACGGAGTGGTGGCTGTAGGGAGTAATTTGAGTGATATGTTTCCGAAATTGCGCTTCACCCGCAGCGGGGTATATCAGTTGACATTGCAGGCTGAAGCCGAGTATGGTGGTGTGCGGACTGTGTCCGGACAGGTGAATGTGTTGAAACATAAGGTAGTAGCCAAGGCTGAGTTATCACAGGTAGCCGGATGTACGACGGACGGAGTCGTATTGCATTTAACGAATCGGTCAGAAGGAGATTCGTTAAGTTATGTATGGCGGGTAGAACCACAAATCGGATGGACCGGAAATTTGAATGTAGAAAATCCGGATTTAACATTTACCGATCCCGGAAATTATCAAGTGTTTCTAACGGCTGGGAATATTTGCGGGGAACAGCCGGTTGTGTATGATTTCCGGGCTTTTTCAAAGCCGGAAGTCGAGCGGTTGGGAGCAGAGGATTTAGGACGGCAATGTGAGCGGGATTATATATTTATCGGGACAGAACATGTCGGAGAAATCCGGGAGAATAACGACGAGTTGAATTATATCCGGTGGAAAATTACACCGGCGGGTGTAAATTGGGAAAACGGTACGGATGCTTCTACGCGTAAGCCGGATATGACGTTTGCGGGAGGAAAGACGTATCGTATTGTCGGAGAGTTTGCCAATCATTGTAAGGATACAGCCAGAATCGCCTATACTTTGGAGGTCGATAAGTTTGAGAAGGTCGTTTTGACTCAGCCGGATCCTTTATGTGCTATGAGTGAACCGATTTTGTTGCAGGCCACTCCGGAAGGAGGAGAATGGACTACCCGCGAAGCCGGCATGTTGATAGAGAAACCCGGAAAACAGTTTTATTTTGATCCGAACCGGAATGAGGAATCGGTCGTTTGGACGGTGTATGAGTACGGAAACGGAACTTGTATCGATAAGGATAGTATCCGGATAAAAATACGAAAACTACCTGTCGTTGATGCCGGTGGGGATTTGGATTATTGTCTGAATTCCGGGGAACAGAATCTGATCGGTATAGAACCTGCGGGATTACCTAATTGGTTCGGGAACGGTGTGAAAAACGGGAGTTTGTTTGATCCGGAAATTGCAGGAGAAGGCGTATCCCGGTTGGAGTACCGTTATACAGATCCTTTGACCGGATGTGATAATCTGGATACGGTGTTCGTAACGGTACATGAATTGCCGGATGCGGTTTTCAATGTATCAACCCGGCAATGCCGGGCGGTAGACTCCTTGTATGTCCCTGTCGAATTGGGTAAAGGACATCGTTTTAACTGGGATTTCGGAAATGGGGATACACAGGAAACAATAGATGCTCCGGCTTCTTATCGCTATCCGGCAATCGGCGAATATCCGGTTACTTTGATCGTAACTTCTGTATATAATTGTGTCGTGGAGGGAACACCCCAGGTGGTAAAGGTCTTGAATCCTCCGCCAACAGCTCTTTTTGAAACAGATAAAGTGAACGGTTGCGGACCTTTGGAGGTCGCTTTCCGGGTCGACCCGGCACATTTTGCGGGGGATTATTATGATTTGCAATATTTATGGAGTTTTGGAAACGGAAATGTTACGACTGATTTACAGCCCGGAGTCCAGACTTTCGAACCCCGGCTTTTCGATACGACTTATCAGGTGACGTTTAAGGTTTATAATGTATGTGGTACGGAAGCGACGATAAAGGATATTGCTGTTTATTCCCCGGCTGTAGCTGACTTTGTTTCAAATCCCGAAGATGAGGGGTGTACACCTTTGGAGGTGACGTTTATAAATCGGAGTACGGGGTCCGGGAATACTTATGTTTGGGATTTCGGGGATGGAGAGACGTCGCAGGAGGAGGATCCGGTTCATATTTTCCGTACGGGTACAACCATGTCGGTATTCGAGATCGGCTTAACGGCTGTTAATCGTTGTACGCCTGATGGCAGCCGTGCAACTCGTTATATTAAAGTTAAGCCTAATACGATCCTGGCCCGTTTTATAAAAGACAAAAAATATTTATGTGCCGGGGATACGGTATGTTTTGAAAATTATTCGGTGGATAAAGATCCGACGGCTGCGTTGAATTATTTCTGGGATTTCGGGGACGGGGAGATCGCTGCCGTATGGGATACGTGTCACCGTTATCTGAATGCTGGTGTATACAAGATAAAGCTCGAGGTCGACAATGGGTGTGCCAGCAGGCAATACGTGGATTCCGTCGTTGTGCATACCATACCGGTTCTTCAAATCGAGGGAGAAAATGCCTTGTGTGAAGACAGTGAGTTGGATTTGCGTTTGGTATCGAGTGAGGCATTGAAAAATATTACCTGGAATTTTGGGGACGGAAAGACGGACCGGGGAATATGGCAAGTGTTCCATGCTTTTACGGAGCCTGGAATTTATGAGATAAATGTGCGTGGAGAAAGTAATCAGATACCTTCTTGCCCGGGAGTGGCAACGAAGCAGGTAGAGGTGTGGCCGAAGCCGCGGGTACAGATTGAGCCGTTGGATACGGTTGCCTGCCCGCCCTTCCTTTATCGGCCGAGAGTTGTAGCTACTGGTTATGATTATTTCCGCTGGGATTACGGGGACGATACGGGTTTGACCTCAGATATGGAGCATTTGTATGAGAATGACACTAATTTTATATTGGAATATGCAATTACGGCTTATGTGGAAAATAACAGGGGATGTAAGGAAGAGCATTCCGGTCGTATAAAAGTGTTTAACGGTCCCCGTGTCGCATTTGATAAAGATATTGCTTATGGGCGGCCGGAGAAAGTGATGTTTATCAATTTATCGAAAGATTATACGGAATTTATTTGGTACCTGCCGGATGGCCGGGTGGTTTATTCTCCGGAAGATCAGGAAGTCGTATTCAATGAAAAAGGGACTTATCCGTTGTCAATGGTCGGTATAAATGAGTACGGTTGCCGGGATTCGGTCTATACAGACCATATCGCTTATATGGGAGGCTTGTATTTTCCAAATACATTTATTCCGCATAATTCGAATCCGAAGGTCAATAATTTCCGGGGTATCGGAATGGGACTCAAAGAATATCATTTGGAAATATTCGATTTATATGGGAATAAAATATGGGAGACGACGGCATTGGAAGACGGTGAGCCTTCTGAAGGTTGGGATGGCCGTGATAAAAATGGGAAGTTGTTGCCACAGGGCGTATATATGTGGCGGGCAAAGGCTATTTTTTACAGTGAGGATCTTTGGACCGGGGATAATAATCCGTCGGGGGCTAAACAATCAACTCAGGGAACTGTATTGTTGTTAAGAAAATAATGAAAATTAAAGATAGAGAGATATGGGAAAGGTAGTTAACTATGCGACGTTGCTTTTGCTGGGGTGGACGATTGGCTGGCATTCGGCCGGGGCGCAGGATACGAAGTTGCCGCATCCTTTTATGTGGAAGTCTTTCAATAATCCGGGCTATAGCGGTTTCGACGGGTTGGCAAGTGTAAATGTCGGTATAAGGCGTGCTTATTGGAGTAAACCTTTGGATTTCCGGAGTTATTTCGTATCCGCGGATTATCCGTTTCAGGAAAAAAAGACGTTCGGTTTGGGGGGTGTTTCTCTGTTTTACCAACGGGATCAGGAAAATTCGTTGATGTATGTTACCAATACCATCGCAGCAGCTATTTCCGGACGGGTAAAGATTGCCCGTTCTACTGTTCTGCAAGTGGGTATACAACCGGCTCTTTATTTGAAAAGTCTCGATCCTTCACGGATCAAATTAGGAGATCAATTCGATCCTTATTACGGGCAAATTCTGGCGTTATCACCGGAGCTGATGGCTTTTTATGCCGATAATATTACCATGTTTGATGTGGCTGCCGGTATATACGGGCGGACCGATTTTTATATCGGATTCCGGGGACTTGCAAGTTTGGAATATGGTTTATCTGTGTATCACATCATTGAATCGACACAATCATTTTTATCGGAGCACGGTTCGGTTTCTTCGGAAGAGAATTTATTAAACCGTCGTTATTCGGCTTATCTGGCTTATTCTCATCCCTTGCCTTTGGGTAATGGAATCAATACAGTGCTTGCTCCTTATTTGATGGTGGATATGCAATCGGTTATGAAGAACATACAATTCGGAGTTTATTGGGAGGAGGAGCGGTTCGGAATGATAGGCCTCGGGTTGCGTAGCGATCAGTATGAGGGGATGAATATCGGGACGTTTTTGTTGAATTTGGGATTGAACCTTCGGAAGAATGAGGATCAGGGCTGGAAAATCGGATATACATTTGAGGTACCTACTCACCAGGGAACGATGTATAAAAATACCAGTCATTCATTGTCATTGCATTGGTATTTTAAATACACACCTTCCCGTTGTATCGGTCGTTTCGACAATTCGCCGGATAATTTCCGGCGTCCCAAGGCGAGACGGAATGCCGGAAAGTCTTATCGGTTTTAATAGTTAGCAGGTTAAAAACGAAGGAGTATGATCGGACGTAAATTATTATATGGCGTTTTTTGTGTTTGCTGGCTTGTGCTGTGGTTGGTCGGGGATGTGACCCAAGGATATGCACAGGGTGCCGGCTTGGAAGATAAGTTGGTTTTGCACGAAGAAAATGATTTTTTGATTTGTAACGATGAGGGAAAGCAATTTCGTACGACGGTTACCAATGAGACGCCCGCCGGAATTTTTCAGGACGGTACTTATGAGGTGGATTTCGGAAACGGGACAGTAAAGTCGAATTTGTCGATGTCCAGCTTTCCTTTGTTATTGACTTATACTGAAAGTAAAGAATATATTTTAAAATTTTCAGCGATTGCGATATCTACCGGAACGAAAGTGACAAAAGAGTATAAGGTAAGGGCTTTGGGACGTCCTGTTATCGATTTGCGTAAAGTGGATGAAAATGCACAATGTATCGGAAGTGATGTCATTTATTTAGTGGAGGTGGCTGATAAAAATACGCCCGGAACGACCTACACCATGAATTACGACGACGGGACGGAGCCGGAAGTGTTGACAAACGATCAGTTGAAGAATCAGAATCAGCGGTTTGTACATCGGTATGACCATTCGTATTGCGACCGGGAACATATGGGTTCGTCTCATGAACAGTTTGAAGTGAAGTTGACGGTTAGAAATGAATGTAATTATTCTGATTTCAAGATTATCAGTGAGCATGTCGTAACTCCTTTGGATGCAAAATTTACATTCGATAAGAAAAAAAATTGTACTTATGAAAAGGTAAGGTTGCGGAACCTGACGACCGGCGGGGGAAATTCCGATTGTAGCGGGGGAAATATATTTTGGGAGTGGTATTATGGTGACGGGAAGGAATCGAATGCTTTTGAGCCGGAGATTACTTTTGAGGAAGCCGGAAATTATCCGATAAAATTAATAGCAACGAACAATTATTCCTGTGCCAACGATACGGCGACGGAAGAAGTGGTTTTGATCGACCGGGTAAAAGCTTTGTTTAAAATTGCGGACGATACGTTGTGCAGCGGTGAGACATTGGAATTTAAGAATTTGAGTACGGGTGACGAACTTCGTCCTTTTCGTTGGCAGATATTTCCCGAGGATGGAGGAACGCCTCCGACGATTGTAAATGGAAATTTTACGGTTACGGATCCGCAGATCAGATTCGATCATTATGGCCGTTACCGGGTATCACTTACCGTAACCAATGATTGCTCCGAGTCTGTCATGGATACGACTATTATTGTCAGGGAAGATCCCGGTATTTTAAAATTTGATTTACCTGCAACGATTTGTCCTCCCCGTTTGAATCTATCGGATTACGTTCGTTTTTCCTGGAATGGGAACGAGGTGAAGCCTGTATGGACGATTACCCGTGATGGCAGCGGTGAGACAGGATATACTTATGCCGGGGGAACCGGAAAAAATTCGGAATTTCCGCAAATAGATTTTACGCTGCCGGGAGATTATACCCTGAAAGTGCAATTGACGTCAGTTGGTTGCGGAGGGACTGTATTGGAAAAGTCGGGGCGGGTGAAAGTATATGATCCGGATTTGTTGATGAAGGTTACAACCGGTAATCTGGATATTTGTGAAGCCGGAACAGTTTTATTTACGAGTAATTCCGAAGGGGAGAATATCGACCATAAATGGACAGTGGCACCTTCGGCCAATACGAGTTTTGCCGGAGGAACAGTTGCTTCGGACCGGACCCCTTTGATTCAGTTTGATAAATACGGGGATTACGTGGTCCGCCTGAATTTGAAGACACATTGCACGGAAAAGGATTCTTCTTTTACGGTGCATGTACATAAAGAGCCGAATATTGCTCATTTTGAGCCTCAGGCTGCCGTATGTCCGGAAGATGTGATTGATTTTCACGATTGCATTATTTATCAGTTCTGGAATAATCCAGAGGAGGCAGAATGGACGATTACTCCTACAGCCGGACTTGAATTTTTGAACGGAACAGATGAACATTCCACCTATCCGGTAATTCGTTTTAAAACCCCCGGGACGTATGAATTTACGGTAAAACTGAACCCGGTTTCCTGTTCGACGGAGGGAGTTACGCAACAATTGACCCGGAAGGTGAAGGTCAGGAATTCGGCAATGACGCTGAAGGTAAGTGCCGATGATACGGCCGTATGTGAAGCCGGACGGTTGTCTTTTTCGATGACGGCGGCAGCAGCCGAAGACGATCCGATTGTTTATAATTGGACCGTTTGGTCCGATGCCCCGCAGGCCGATTATGCTTTTGAGGATTACGGAAATCAAAAATCGGTCGCCAAAGTTTTGTTCAATACCTGGGGAACTTATTGGGTACGGGGAGAGGCCAGCGGATATTGCGGCACGTTGGATTCTACGATGACGGTGACGGTGAAGAAAGATCCGGAGGTGCATTTGAGGGATACCGGTGGAATATGTCCGGGAACAGTGCGATTGGAGGATTATGTGAGTTATGAGTGGTATAATAATACACCGAAAGTGACCTGGGAAATTGTACCTGCCAGCAGCGGAACTCCGACTGATGGTTTTGGTTATTCAGAAGGGACGGGTGCCAATTCTTTGTATCCGGTTGTCGATTTCCGGAAAAAAGGAGATTATCAGGTAAGAGCGACTTTAGAAACTGCCGGTTGCCGGGAAGAATATCTTACGGCGTTAAAACTATATACAGTTTTCGATACAACGATACTTGTGGATGTCCGGCCTTTGGGGGCGACGGATATTTGTGAGGGGGAGACGGTGCGTTTCCGGAACAGAAGTGAGGGGGTAGGATTGGTTTGTCATTGGCAGGTTGAAGGTCCGGAGGGCGGGTGGTTGTTTGCAGAGGGAACGGATGCGATGACAATGGCTCCGGTATTTCAGTTTTCCCGGTACGGGGATTATGTGCTGACGTTGGTTATGGAGGGTACCTGTAACCGGAAAGAACGGAAATTTCCGGTCAAGGTAAGAGGTATTCCGGATGTTGTGTTGACGGAACAAATGGCTCCGATATGTGCGTCTTCTGCGGCAATCGATATGGGGCGGTACGTGGAATACCGGGATTTGAAAAATTGTGATGTCACCTATTATTGGTCTGTAAATCCCGGGGATGGGTATGAATTTGTCGACGGTTACGGAAGAGATTCCCAATACCCGCAGATCAGTTTTACGAAGAACGATCGTTATACGATTACATTGGAAGTTTATTCCCAATGTGGAACGGGAGGGGTACAAACTTTCGATGCCAGGGTCAATGTGTTGAATAATAGCCTGAAAGCAGCTTTTGTATTGGATTCGACGGTTTGTATTCCTGCAAACCTGGTGTTGGATAACCGGTCGGAAGGTGATTCGTTGGTTTATAAATGGCATGTTTTACCTGAGACGGTTTCAGGAGGAGGGTGGGAGATTTCCGGAGAAGGGCAGGATACGGCGCGTTCTCCGCATTTGACGTTTTCGGAACAAGGGTATTATAATGTAACGTTGGCAGTGCAGAATCTTTGTGGTACGGACGATACGACGTTCCGTGTCCGGGCTTTTGCCGTACCGGAGGTGACTGTTGCCGATATAGCCGGGGTATGTGAGCCTTTTGCTTTTTCAGCCCGGGATCGGATTCTCGTAGAAGGAAATAATGATCGGATTCATAAGGCTGAATGGACAATAACATCGGCAGCCGTTTACGATTATTTTGATAAAACGGCTTTGTATCCGGATGTTGTATTTCATGCCGGAGAGTTTCAGGTGAATGTAAAATACTGGAACCGTTGTGCTCAACCCGGTGAAGGAAATTTTTCTGTTGTCGTGGATGAGTTTGTCCCGATACAGGCATTGAGGGATACGGCAGTATGTGTATTGACCGATCCTTTTCTTTTAAAAGCACAGCCGGATTGGGGAAGCTGGGTGTCAGAAGAGGGGGAGGTGTTGCAAAAAGACGGGAAATATTATTTCAATCCTCATTTCGACGCTTACTATGAAGGGGATATACAGGTCGTTTATAATTTACCGAACGGAACCTGTTTGGCTAAAGATACCTTAACGGTTCATATTCATCCTCTGCCGCGTGTAGATGCGGGGACGGATCCGGAAATGTGTTTGAATCACGCTCCTTTGCCGTTGACGGGAACTCCGGTTGCCGGGCATTGGGAGAGTGCCGGAGAGGTATTGCCCGGAGATAAATATACGCCATCGACGGCTGGTGATTTTGCCGTATATTATTATTATACCGATGGAAATGGGTGTACGAATTTTGACTCGGTAACACTTACGGTGCATCCTTTGCCGGTAACGACCTTCCGGACCGAAGCGCAGCATTGTCGTTATGCCGAAGCATTGTTTATGCCGGACCAGCCGGAAGGAAATCGTTTTGAGTGGGATTTCGGGGATGCTGCACCGGTTGTTGTTTCCGGAGGAGATACCGTACATGTGTATGACGGATACGGTTATTACGATGTCCGTAATGTGACGACATCCTCGCATGGGTGTATCGATCGGTCGGCACCAGTCCGGATAGAAGTCGTCAATTTACCGCCAGACGCTTATTTCGATGTGGATCGTATCAATGGGTGTGCTCCTTTTGAAGCGATGTTTTCTGTCGATCCGTCCCGTTATCCGGACGACCATAATCATCTTTCTTTTGCTTGGGATTATGGAGACGGAACGATAACGGACAGTTTAATGCCTATCCGGCCGAAATTTTATCAGGAGGGACTTTGGGACACCAGTTATATAGCTACTTTTACGGTGAAGAATAAGTGTGGCGTGAGAACTTACGATACGTTGCTTACGGTGAATTCCTATCCCATTGCCGGTTTTGAATTGATGCACAAATGGGAATGTTCTCCGGTAACGCTGGAGTTACAGAATACGACAACAGGTAACCAGTGTAAGTTTACGTGGGATTTCGGGGACGGAGCGCCGGTAGATCATACCCCTAATGCCGTTCATGTATTTACAACAGGAGGAACTTCTACAAAATACCATATCACTCTTGTTGCTGAAAATAAATGCGGGAGGTCGGAGCATACCGATTCCCTGATTGTAAAGCCACGTTCCTTATCTGCCCATTTTACACCTGCTAAGCCGTATGCCTGTGTGGATGAGGTGTTGTGTTTTAAAAATAATTCGACGGATACTTTAGGGTTGGTAGAGAATACCTATTGGAATTTCGGAGACGGAGACCGGGATTCTTTGTGGGATGTTTGTCACAGCTATGCTGCTGCCGGTAAATATCAGGTACAGTTGTATATCGAAAACGGCTGCGGGTTCGATACAATCAGCGACTGGATTCAGGTGCATCCTTTGCCTCAATTGGCCATACTTACTTCCGAACATTTGTGTGAGGCGGATACATTTACTTTTGTTGTCCGTTCGGATCAGGAATTGAAACGGGTACAATGGGATTTCGGAGACGGTAGTACAGGAACAAAAGACAGTATGCGGTATGTATATGCGGGATATGGACATTATCATGTTGCCGTGACGGGAATTGCAGCCAGCTTACCGGCTTGCCGGGCTACTGTGACAAAGGAAGTTGATGTTTATAACAAACCGATTGTTACCATATTACCGTTAGATACGGCTCATTGTAGTCCTCTGTATTATAAGCCGTCGGTAGAGGCTGTGGGAGTGAATTTTTTTATGTGGGATTTCGGGGACGGTTCAGAACCGGTTTCTGTCGGAGAGCATCGTTATGAAAATGAGACGGATGAGGTGCAGCAATATACCGTAACGGCGAATGTGGAAACCGATAAGGGGTGCCGTTCGGAATATAAACGGCATGTAACGGTATATAACCTGCCCCGGGCTAAAATGAAGAAAGAAGTGATAACGGGTAAGCCGGAAAAGGTTAAATATATCAATTTGTCGGAAGAATATACCGATTGCATTTGGCTTTTGCCTTCCGGTGAAGAAGTGCACGGTATGGGTGATTGGGAATTGGAATTCGACCGTAACGGGGTTTATGATGTCACTTTGATAGCTTTTAATTATCATGGTTGCAGTGATTCGATTACTCTTGAGCATGAAGTTCTGATGAAGGGGCTTTTCTTCCCGAATACTTTTATCCCGCACAGCAAGAATGAAAAAGTAAATCGTTTTAACGGAATCGGTATGGGGTTACGGGTTTATTGCCTGGAGATTTACGATCAGTATGGAAATAAGCTTTGGGAAACCCGGGCTTTGGAAAACGGAATGCCTTCCGAAGGTTGGGACGGTACGAACAATAAAGGAGAGACGATGCCGCAGGGAATGTATATCTGGAGAGCCCGGGCCATTTTTGGGGACGATGATGTATGGACCGGGAAAAACAATGATTCCGGAGTTGAGCAGACCGTTCAGGGGAGTGTGTTGCTGTTGAGAGAATAGGTTCATATTTATTTTAGATTTTAGATTTTAAATTTTAGATTGCTTGGCAATCTGATTTGTTATCAGATGCTTTAATCTAAAATTGTAAATTGAGTGCGCATTCCGGTTTTTGAGAGGAGTATAAATTGGGGCTTGAAATAGGCAAGCGTTATGATGTACCGGAAGTGTAAGGAATACAGAACATAACCGAATAATTAAATAGAAAAAAGATGGATTATTTTAAAGAAGCAGATGTCGCAGTAACCGTATGTGATAAAGAGGGGCGTATCATAGATATGAACGATAAATCGCGTAAGACATTTCTGAAACCCGGAAGGGAAGAGCTGATCGGTAAAAATGTGTTGGATTGTCATCCGGAACCGGCGAAGTCTTTGTTGGCTGATATGTTACAACATCCGCGGACGAATGCCTATACGATAGAAAAAGAAGGTGTAAAAAAGTTGATTTATCAAACGCCATGGTATGAAAATGGTGAGTATATGGGATTTATGGAACTTTCGATGGTTATACCGTTTGAAATGAAGCATATGATTCGCAAATAGATTCGGAAACGGAAAAATCTGAAAATCTGGAACCCAAGGGACGGATTTTTAATTATTTTTGAGTTTCAATAAAAAGAATGTATGAAAGCAATATTTGATTTTTTGCGTAAGTTGCGGGACAATAACGATAGGGAGTGGTTTAATGCTCATAAGCCGGAATACCTGGAATTGAAGGATCGTTTCGAGAAATGGATCAGTGAATTGATAGAGCGGACGGCAGATTTCGATGAAGAAGTCCGGGGGCTGGCTGCAAAGGATTGTGTTTACCGGATTTATCGGGATACTCGTTTTTCTCCGGATAAAACGCCTTATAAAACTCATTTCGGTGCTTATATTGCAAGTCCGGGCGGACGTAACAGCAATCGGGCAGGATATTATGTACATCTGGAACCGGACGGAAGTTTATTGGGAGGTGGTTTATATTGTCCCGATCCGGCTTTGCTGAAAAGATTGCGGCAGGATATTTATGATAATATCGAGGAGTTTACTTCGATATTGCAGGAGAAGGCTTTTGTAAAGGAATTTACAGGCATAGATGATACGGATAAACTGAAACGGGTGCCTGCTCCTTTTCCCGCAGATTTCCCACAGGGAGATTTGCTGAAATACAAGCATTACGATGTCGTTACTTATAAGCCGGAAACTTTTTTTGAGGGAACGGAAGCAATAGCCCGGGTTGCTGAAGTGTTTAAGAAGATGTACACTTTCAATCGTTTTTTGAATTATACGGTAGATGAGGGCTGATTAATAAACCGTGAAAAAATTTGCATTGCAGAATACGATACCGGTAAGGAAGAGTAGAAAAAGAAAGATATCTCCTAAAAGGCCGATACGTTGATTGATAAGTTGCTGCGAATAAATGTAAGTGAGAGGCATAAACAGCATATATAGCATATCCGGATAGATATCGGGAATTACTAAAAAAGATAAGCTGCAAAAGCAAAGCATGGATAGCAGTGACAGGATGCCGCGCCGCTGATTGACTACCGATATCGGATAAAAGACAATGATACCGTATAAAGATACCAGTAGGAGTAAAATTAATAGTCCGTAAAAGATCACGCTTGCTCCTTCCGGATGTGTCAGAAATTCTCCGGCCAAAAGACTGTTTTGGAATCGTTGGATACACTCCTGGAGGTTATCTGTCCAAAAATAATAGAAGCAGGTAAGAAATACCGGTGTAATTAAACCGAGTAGGATAGCACTGATGTCTTTCAGGGTGGATCTGCCGGAGAACATCAGTACGCATATTGCCCATGGAAAAAGAAGGACGGATTTCGGGTATACCAATATGGCCAAGGCCGTTAAAAAACCGAAACTATAAATGGAGCTATTGGATTTTATATCGTTAATGGCCTCTTGCAGGCCGGCGAAGGCGAATGCCACCAGTAGGGTGGCTATTTGAATATAGCTGAACCCCTGGTACAGGACCAGTCCCGTCGTCAGTAGGATATAGATCGTTGCCGGAAGTGTTGAGATTTGCGGTAAAAATTTGTATCTGGCATTGACGTAAAACATAAAGTAGGCTATGGCCAATGTGATTCCCAGTCCGGTGTATCTGCTGTGTTCGGCAGATAAATTCCGTAAAAAATCGGCGTATATGACTCCTTCATTTAAAGACAGATGGGGGCGGACCGGTTGCCAGTAAAAACCTATGGCAGCTATTGCCAATGCCAGAAAAGGCAGAAGGAAAAGCATGTACAATTTTTTCGATTTCAGAAATCTGTCGAAAACCATAGGTAAATTATTTTAAAAGTTTTGCATTCCACCTTTCATCCTGTTTTTACGGATGTCCTGTATTTTATTTCTGATCTACGTTTTTCTTTGACAGGGGACGGCTGTAAGCGAAGTTATGCCGTAAGTTCAGAATCGTATTGAAATATACCGGTTTTTATTGCATCAAATCCTTGCCGATGTCCTTTCTGAAAGTTTTGCCGTTGAAATCGATTTTTTCCAGATTTTCATAAGACAAAGTCAGTGCTTCCTGCATTGTATTTCCATAAGAACTGACGGCAATGACACGTCCTCCGTTTGTTACTACCCGGTTTTCTGTTTTCTGGGTACCTGCATGAAATACGATAGAATCCTGTATATTTCCGATTTGAATTTCTTTTCCTTTTTCGTAGTCTTCCGGATAGCCTTTGGAAACAAGCATGACTGTTGTACAGAATCGTTTATCCATGGTAAAGTCAGCTTTGGCCAGTTTACCTTGGGCAGTTGCTTTAAATAGCTCGAGAATATCGGATTGTATGCGGGGAATAACGACTTCTGTCTCGGGGTCTCCCATGCGCACATTGTATTCGATAACCCAAGGTTCGCCGTTGCAATTCATCAATCCGAAAAACAGAAAACCTTTGTAGCTAATACCGTCTTTTTGCAAACCTTCAATGGTCGGACGTATGATTTTGTCTTCTACTTTTTTATTGAAAGCCGTGTCGGCGAACGGTACCGGCGAAACGGCTCCCATACCACCCGTATTCAGGCCTGTATCACCTTCTCCGATTCTTTTGTAGTCTTTAGCAGATCCCAGTATTTTATAATCTTGGCCATCCGTCAGCGCAAATACGGAAATTTCGATGCCTTGCAGAAATTCCTCGATAACGACTTGATTGCTGGCCTTTCCGAATTTTCCGTTTAGCATGGATTGTAATTCCTGTTCGGCTTCCGACAAATCATTTAAAATCAAGACCCCTTTCCCGGCAGCCAGGCCATCGGCTTTCAATACATAGGGAGGACGTAAGGTTCGTAAAAAAGAGATCCCTTTTTCTATGGAATCCGGTGTTACTGTTAAGTAAGCGGCTGTAGGTATATGATGGCGAAACATGAATTCTTTTGCAAAGTCTTTGCTTCCCTCCAGAATGGCTCCTGCCTTTCCGGGGCCGATAATCATCAGGCCGGTCAGACGTTCGTCGTTTTCGAGATAATCCCGAACACCGGCAACCAGAGGATCTTCCGGTCCGACAACAACCATATCGATATTTTTTTCGGCAATGAAGCCGGCGATGGTTTTAAAATCTGTCGGTTTTATGGCAATATTTTCTGCGATTTCACTTGTTCCTGCATTTCCCGGGGCTACATATAGCTTTTCCAGTTCCGGACTTTGAATCATTTTCCAGGCCAGGGCGTGTTCACGGCCTCCGCTTCCTAATAATAAAACCTTCATATCGTTAAAACCTTCATATCGTTGTTGTGCGTGTTTTCAGATGTTTTACCGCTTAATGCGGTCGTACAAAAATAGAAAAAATTATTGGCTTTCAACAGAACTCCAGCATTTCTCCCCGATAGTTGTCGTCGAATTTCCCGTTTTCATAAACTTTGTGACCGTTGACAAAAGTGGTCTGTATTTTATAGTCAAATGTCATTCCCTCCAGCGGTGACCACCCGCAGCGATAGAGGATATTTTCTTTTGTGACCTGCCAGGGATGTTTACCGAATAAGCAAATGTCAGCTTTGTATCCCTCCCGCAGATAACCTCTGCCTTTGATACGGAATAGCTCGGCCGGTGCATGGCACATTTTGTCTACGATATTTTCCAGACGGATTTCCCCCTGTTCCATTAGCTGAAGCATGATGGTTAAGGAATGTTGTACCATTGGGCCGCCGCTGGCCGCTTTTGTGTAAGGTCCGGATTTTTCGGCCAGGGTATGGGGGGCATGATCGGTGGCGATGACATCTATTCTGTTCTCATTCAGGGCTTGTATCAAAGCCTGCCGGTCTTTTTCCGTTTTTATGGCCGGATTCCATTTGACAAGATTTCCTTTTTTCAGATAAGCTGAATCGTTGAACCAAAGATGGTGTACGCAGACTTCCCCGGTAATCTTTTTGTTTTTCCGGCTGCCTGTATCCAATAAAGCAATTTCTTCCGCAGTACTGAGGTGCAGAATATGAAGGCGGCTATTGTGTTTGCGAGCCAAGGCAGCAGCTAATGACGAACTTTTGTAACAGGCTTCCCGGCTACGGATAAGCGGATGATATCCGGCCGGAATATCGTCCCCGTATTGTTCTTTATACAGAGCCAGATTACGGTTAATGATCGGCGTATCTTCGCAATGAGTGGCAATAAGTACCGGTGATTCGCTGAAAATTTTTTCAAGGGATTCCAATTTGTCAACCAACATATTACCGGTAGAAGAACCCATGAATACTTTGAGTCCGCAGGTCGTATGCGGATCGATATTCCGTATTTCGTCCATATTGTCCGAGGTGGCGCCTAGATAGAAGGAATAGTTTACAGCCGAATTACGTCGGGCAATTTCTTGTTTTTCTTCCAGTCGTTTTAAGGTGGTGGTCGGGGGAACGACGTTGGGCATGTCCATAAAAGAAGTTACTCCTCCGGCTGCGGCTGCCCGGCTGCCTTCAGCAATGTCTCCCTTATGCGTTAAACCGGGTTCCCGGAAATGTACCTGATCGTCGATAACACCGGGTATAACAAATAATCCTGTTGCATCTGTTATTTCCGCATTTTCCCAGGCTTCTTCAGAAAGACGGTCTGATATGCAGGAAATCCGGTCATTTTCAATGAGAATATCGGCTTGAAAAATCCGGTTTTCATTGACCAGTGTCCCGCCTTTGATGATTTTTTTCATAATAGAATCATTTGATTTTAGATTTTAGACTACACATACAATTCCCTCCTGTGATATCTGCGATTTCAGATTAGCGAAACTACAGCTCTGATTCGTATTTCAATCTGAAATCGTAAATCTAAAATTAAAATTATTGTTGTTTTTTGTTCCGTTTCGAAAATAGACTCCGTATTTTCATTGTAATGACTCCGAGGAAAGCTTCCGTAAAAATACCTCCGCTCATTTTCGATGTTCCCAAAGTACGGTCCGTGAAAATAATGGGTACTTCTTTCAGGCGGAATCCCAGCGTCCAGGCTGTAAATTTCATTTCAATCTGAAAAGCGTATCCTTTAAAGCGGATTTTATCCAGATTTATGCTTTCCAATACTTTCCGGGTATAGCAAACAAAACCGGCTGTGGCATCGTGTACTTTCATACCTGTGATAAAACGTACGTATTTTGAAGCAAAATAGGACATTAAAACACGTCCCATAGGCCAGTTGACAACATTGACTCCGGTGACATAGCGGGAACCGATGGACATGTCTGCTCCCGTGCTACAGGCTTCGTATAGTTTGACCAAATCGTCCGGATTGTGGGAGAAATCGGCATCCATTTCGAAGATGTATTCATATCCGTGTGCCAGACTCCATTTGAAACCGGTGATGTAAGCGGTTCCCAAGCCTAATTTACCTGCCCGCCGGATCATGTGAAGCTGGGGGAGCTCTTGTTGTAGTTTTTCGACAATGTCGCCTGTCCCGTCGGGTGAATTGTCTTCTATGATCAGAATATCGAATTTCGGAGTCAATCCGACGACATACCGGATGATATTTTCGATGTTTTCTTTTTCGTTATAGGTCGGAATGATAACAACTCTGTTGTTCACTTGTTCAGAATTATAAGTATTCTACAATACGCTCCAATTGGTTGCCTCTTGAACCTTTCACCAGTATACAAGAACCTTGAAGCGGGTGATTTTTCAGAAACACGATTAAGGCATCGGTATCTTTGAAATAACGGATAAAGTTAAGGTTATTGGAACAATGTTCAAAATTATTCCCGACGAGAAAAGCCGTATTGAAATGATTTTCCTGTAATATATCGATAATTTTTCGGTGAGCTTCTTCGCTGACCTGTCCCAGTTCACGCATTTCGCCCAATACGACGGTTTTGTGGGGAGCCGACATTTCGGCAAAATTGGCTAAAGCTACCGCCATACTGCTGGGATTGGCGTTGTAAGCATCTAAAATGATGGTATTATGAGCTGTTTTTATCAGTTGCGACCTGAGGTTTGACGGACGGTAATCTTCGATTGCATGTTGGATGGAAACGGCCGGTACATCGAAGTAAGTCCCGATACAGGAAGCTGCCATAGCATTGTCGAAATTATAACCGCCTGTCAGCTTGGTCCGGATACAAAGGTTTCCTTTTAAGGTTTTCAGTTCATATACCATATAAGGGATTGACTGAAGTAGCTCGCCTTTCAGGTAGGCTTCTGCTTTACCGTATAAAATCCGGTTGTGATCCCGGGATAATTCCATAAGAAGAGGGTCTTTCGCATTGACGAATACTTTTCCTTTTTTCCGGAAGATATGATCGTAGAGTTGCTTCTTAGTAGATATGATATTTTCGTAACTGCCGAATCCTTCTAAATGAGCCTGGCCTATATTGGTGATCACGCCGAAGTCCGGGTCTGCAATATCACATAATATTTTTATTTCACCGGGGTGGTTCGCGCCCATTTCTACGATTCCGAATTCTGTGGTTTCATCCATACTCAACAAGGTGAGAGGCACTCCGATATGATTGTTTAAATTGCCTTGGGTTGCGACGGTTTTAAAACGGCGTGAAAGTACGGCATAACACAGTTCTTTCGTTGTTGTTTTACCGTTCGTCCCGGTTATTCCCAGTATCGGAATTCCCAACCGGTGGCGGTGATAGGCAGCGGTTTCCTGCAGGAAGGTTAGCGTATTTTCCACTAGAATGTATCCTTCTCCGTTGTCGAATTCCGGATCGTCGATAATTGCCGTAGCAGCCCCCTGGGACAGTGCCTGTTGTGCAAATTTATTACCGTTGAAATTGTCTCCGCGCAGGGCGATAAAAACATCCCCCGGTTGGATATTCCGGGAGTCGGTTGTTACCCGGTGTCCCCGGATGTAAGTTTCGTATAGAGAGGCGATGTTTGTAGTCATTTTTTCTGAAATGAATTGTTTATCAGGTTCGTAATAAAAAAGGTTGTGAATTTCACAACCTTTTATTTTTATCTCTTTTTGACTTTCCCGCCGCCAATTTGACTCATTGCACACCGGAAGCCGATATCGTTGGTCGATTTTTTCTGATTCAGATAACGTCTTGTTCCCGGATTTTGCCAATAAGCCCTGTCTTTGAATGAGCCCCCTTTATATATCCGGGCTTCATCATCGATCATGGTTGTCGTTTCTTCGTTGGAAACATAGTACATATCTTTTGTGCCTTTGTTGTCCTGTGCTTTCCAGTCGATGTCCGAAGAAATCCGGGATTGGATATCACCGTCTTTGTAGTTCCGGTTATCGGCAGTACGATAGTTTTCTCTATTTGCCAGTTCTGCGTCGGTTTGAACACGGTAACGCATGTGTCCCAGGCTGTCTTTCTGGGCGATGTTGCCTTCTTCGTCGGTTACGAGCGTCTTGAAGACATTCCCGCGATAAGGATTGAATTCTGCCATATCCTGGAAGGATAAAGGACGATAAACGTCCGAAACCCATTCGTTTACATTGCCGGCCATGTCGTACAGTCCGAAATCGTTCGGCCAGAAACTTTTGACGGGAGCTGTCATGGCAAAACCGTCATTCGCGTCTCCGGCAACCCCCATATAGTCCCCTTTACCTCTGACAAAGTTTGCCATCATCCGGCCTCTGTGCTTTTTCTCAGCATATCTGACCCAGGAGCCGTCCCACGGATAAATGCGGGAGTTGCTGATGCGCTCGTCGTGTGTATTTCCGACTAAAGCGTAGGCTGCATATTCCCATTCAGCCTCTGTCGGCAAACGGTATTCCGGCAGTAAAATCCCGTCTTCCCATTTGACAGGTCTTCTTTCTTTGCCTAATCCTTTGATATTCTTTTTTACCGTCCCTACATATTGTCCGTTCAGGTAAGCTTCTGTATTGAAGTTGTTTTCGTCTCTCTGATTGTCCGGATCGTGTGCCAGCACCTTTTTGTCAATCAATAACTGTTCGTTTACACGGTCGGTTCTCCACACGCAATATTCCGTAGCTTGCTCCCAGTTTACACCGACTACCGGGTATTCGGCATAAGCGGGGAATCGAAGGTAGTTGCTGACCATCGGTTCATTATAAGCTAATTGCTCGCGCCATACCAGTGTGTCGGGTAACGCTTTTTTATACACTTCGGGATAACTGACGTATACACGTCGCAACCAAGTGAGGTATTCCAGCCAGTCGATATTCCGCACCTCATGTTCATCCATATAGAAAGATTCGATTGTGACCCGCCGCTGTGGGTTATTCCAGTCTCCCATAACATCTTCCTGTGTCCGTCCCATCACAAAGGTACCTCCGGGGATATATACAAGTCCCGGGCCTGTCTTTTGATTCTTCACTTTTTTATATTCCATACCCCCATTTTTCTTATCATTGTAAGTCCAACCGGTAGTAGAAGATTTTTGGCCTCCTCCGAAAAGTTTTTTTACTTTTTGGCAAGAACTTGCCGAGAAAAGCATCACACAACACATTCCCAAAACTAAAAAACCATGTTTTTTCATGAGCAGTTTTTTTTAGCTATTTAATTTAGTATTTTTATTCGAATCAAACGAAACGCAATTAATTCACAAATATACTTAAAAATGTATTTACAAAAATAAAAATCTTGTTTTTTTTGAACATATAGCTCTGTTTGCGGCGGATTTAACGCTTTTTTTGTTAATCTTGCGACCGGATTAAAAAATGATGAAAATGAAAATCAGAACAGGAATCGGTTTTGACGTACATCGCTTGGAAGCGGGCTTACCCTTATGGCTCGGAGGCGTGTTGGTGCCACATGAGAAAGGCTGTATCGCTCATTCGGACGGAGATGTGTTGATACATGCAATTTGCGATGCCTTGCTGGGGGCTGCCGGCATGGGAGATATCGGTTATCATTTCCCGGATACAGCCCTTGAATTTAAAGGTATCGACAGCAAGTTGCTTTTGAAGCGAACGGTGGAACTGATAAGGAAACAAGGGTATGAGATCGGTAATGTAGATAGTGTGATTTGTATGCAGCGTCCGAAATTACGTCCTTTTATTGAAGATATGCAACACACTTTGGCTGCTGTTATGCAAGTAGCTCCCGAAGATGTGTCTGTAAAAGCAACGACAACGGAAAAGCTCGGCTTTGAAGGGAGGGAGGAAGGTGTATCGGCTTATGCAACGGTTTTGTTGACGAAGGAAGGTTGAAAACAGATGGGGTGAGTTAGAACAGAATGGCCAAAAGCCTGGGAATTTCCCGGCTTTTGGCCATTTCTGTTTCTATTTCTGTTTTTAAAACATATAATCCCACACGGGCAATTGCACCGGTTTTTGTTTGAGAGCTTCTATGGCTTTGGCATCTAAGAATTTCCGGTGGATAACGATACGGAACATATAATCATCGAACCAGTCGTCTGTGAAGGTCAGATAACCGTGGTTACCGCTTGCACTTCCCCAACTGTTTTCAAATTCCCATTTTACGGGCTGATCATTTGCATCTGTATCACATCCGATCAATGTCATGGCATGTGAAGAGCCGCTTTGACGGGTAAGTATACGTGCTTTCTTATCCATTTTGAGTTTTACGCCCAGTAAGGATTCGTAATCGTACATTTCAGGATCGAGTATACCTGTTTCCCGTTGGTGTTGTTTCCCGACATCGCAAGAAGCATACATTGCTTCATTGTTTTTTATGGAAGCCAGGGCTGCTTTTTTGATATCTTCGTTCGGAAGGTTCAGGTAAGTCCAGTTAATGCCTTCCTGGGCATTCCGGTAATTTTGTATTTCATATATCTTGTAATATTCCCGGGTCGGATCATTCATAATCATGATGTAATTATCCGGGTTATAATCAGCGGGAGTGATTTCTTTGTAGAATTGCATGGGAGTGTAATTCGCCAATTCTTTGATATTCCCGTCTTTGTCTTTGAATCTCCAGGTAAAGGAATGAGGCGGTTCTCCCAGGCAAAGAGCCAGTATCCGATAGACATCTTTCAGTACTTCCTTTTTTGTGTTCCGCAGTTCTTTTACCGATTTGCCGGCAGCAGCCATTTCCCGTAACTCATACCCTCCCAATCGTAATTTTTCATTGATGATGTTCACCATTTGCGAAGTATTGTCTGAATGTGCGGTTTCCGGCATGACTTCCTGGGGTACGACACCGTATTTTTGGGCTACATTGTAATACAAGTTCCATACGCCTCCGTCACCGACCGGAGATTTGAAATATTCGCATACTTCCCGGTCTTCCATGTCTTTTCCGGCTGTGGAGATGATGTTTTCAAGGAATAGGTTTGATTTCTCAAAAATATCCCAGAAGTAGGTATAGTTGTGGGAAAAATCGAATTTGTCCAGGTTGTATTTCTGCATAACTTCCGGGCGGAGTACGTTCATGGAAGTGAACATCCAGCAGCGTCCGGAGCTGTGCTGATCCGTAATTCCTTTGACATTTACACGGTATTTGAAAAAATGGTCGATTTTACCTTGCAGTTCACGGTTAAGTGCATTCCCTTTCAGATTTTTATCTGCTGTAAGGATGTTTTGTAAAGCGCGCGTAGGAGTATCTTTTTTAAACGAGGCTTGAATTTCCTGCAAATCCTTGCCTTCGATTGCTTGGGCGAAAATTCCGGAACAACTAAGGCTTAAGGCTGCAATTAATAAAGTCTTTTTCATGTAAAAATATTTAATGGTTTTATAGATGTATTACTTCGTCATAAGCGGCAGCGGCAGCTTCCATAACGGCTTCGCTCATTGTCGGGTGAGGATGTACCGTTTTAATCAATTGATGTGCGGAGACTTTTGCTTTACGGGCCAATACCAGTTCTGCTATCATTTCCGTTACATTGGCACCGACCATATGGGCACCCAATAAGGTATTGTCTTTTGCATTAAAGATCAGTTTGACGAATCCGTCATTGGCTCCTGCTGAACTTGCTTTACCTGAAGCTGTGAAAGGAAATTTTCCGATGCGTAACTCATAGCCGGCTTCCAGGGCTTTGGCTTCGGTCAGACCGACGGAAGCGACTTCCGGGGTTGTATAAGTACATCCGGGGATGTTGCCGTAATCGATAGATTCGGTTTCCAGGCCGGCAATTTTCTCAACGCAGCAAATGGCTTCTGCTGAAGCTACGTGGGCCAAAGCAGGTCCGTGGACAATGTCTCCGATGGCATAGACTCCGGCGATGTTGGTGCGATAGTAATCGTCGACTTTGATTTTGCCTTTTTCCGTTTCGACACCCAATTCTTCCAGACCGATATTTTCAATATTAGGCGCAATACCTACGGCAGACAATACGATTTCGGCCTCCCGGACTTCTATATCTCCTTTTTTGTTGCGAATGTTTACTTTTAATAATTCGCCACTGTTATCGACGCTTTCGACAGATGATTTCACCATGACTTCGATACCGGCTTTTTTGAAGGAACGTCCGATCTGTTTCGATACTTCTTCGTCTTCTATCGGTAATACGTTGGGCATAAATTCGACTAAAGTAACTTTTGTACCCATTGCATTGTAAAACCAGGCCAATTCAGAACCGATGGCTCCGGAACCGACAACCAGCATGGAAGCCGGCAAATGATCCAGGGTAAGAGCCTGCCGATAGCCGATGATGCGCTTGCCGTCTTGCGGAATAGCCGGAAGCTGGCGGGAGCGTGCTCCTGTAGCGAGGATAATATGTTTGGCTTCGTAGATTTGTTTTGCACCGTCGTTTGCCGTTACTTCTACTTTTTTATCTGCCGTTAATTTTCCTTGTCCTTCAATAACGGTGATGTTGTTTTTTTTGAAAAGATATTGAATGCCTTTACTCATTTTTTCCGCAACACCCCGGCTACGGGCTATAATGGCACCGAAATCCGGTTGCGTATTTTCTATTTTCACGCCGTAGTCTTCTGCATGACGGGCATAATCGAGTACTTGTGCCGATTTTAGAAGGGATTTGGTCGGAATACATCCCCAATTCAGGCATATACCTCCGATCTCGGCTTTTTCGATTACAGCAACATTCATCCCTAACTGGGCTCCCCGGATTGCTGCTACATATCCGCCAGGACCACTTCCGATGACGATCAGGTCATAATTCATATCTCAAACGTTTTAAATTTTTAAATATAAAGTTCCGTCTGCAAAGCTAACAAATCTTCAGGCAAAAAAGAACGTTTTAATTGCAGATTTTAGATTTACGATTTCCAGATTTTCTTTCCCAGCCAGGCCAGGAGAAAAAATAGTAAAAAGCATACGACAATTGTAGCTCCTGAAGGGGTATTCAATGCCGCCGACACGAAGAGCCCGATTACCGACCCGATAGCACTGATTATAGAGGAAGCGATCAATTGTTGCTTGAAATTTTTGTAATAAGTGCCGGCAATAGCCTGAGGCAGTGTCAGGTAGGAGATAACTAAAATGATGCCGGCTAATTTCATACACAATATGATGCATAGGGCAATAATCAACATAATGGCAACATCAATGCGGTTGACATGTACGTTGTGCGTACGGCTGTATTCTTTGTCAAAAGCAATATAGAACAGCGGACGGTAGAACAATACGAAGAAAACAATAATCACCAGACAGAGTAAGACGGAAAGGAGAATTTGTCCCCAGGTAACCGTCAGTATGTTGCCGAAGAGGTAGGACATCAGGTTGGGAGCATATCCGGGAGTAAGGTAGATAAAGAGTACTCCGATGGCCATTCCGGCCGACCAGAAAATGCCGATTAAAGAATCTTCCCGTATTTTTTTGTTTTCGGCAAGAAAAAGTATGCCGATGGCCGTTCCGATTGAAAATACGGCAGCTCCCAATAAGGGTGAAATACCGATGAAGTAGGCAAAGCCCAGGCCTCCGAAAGAAGCGTGGGTAATTCCGCCGCTGATGAACACCATCCGTTTGGCAACAATGTAGGTGCCGACCAGTCCGCAGCTGATACCGATCAGGACGGTACTGAGCAAGGCATTTTGAAAAAAATCGTATTTTAGGAATTCGAGCATGGCAATGGAAGCGATTAATGGCTGAAGTTTAGGATTTGTTACAGTTACAGTTCTTATCGGAGTGGTCTGTCAGTACCCGGTGGGGGACAGGACCGTGGGAGATCAGCTCGATGGGGCAATTATAAGATTGCAATTGCTCCGTGCTGATGAGGTTCGACTGGTGGTAATGTAAACCGTGATTGACACAGGCAATTGTTTTTACGTACGAGCAAATGGTTCCCAGATCGTGCGAGACCATGACAATGCTGAGGGTTTTGTTTAGTTCTTTCAGTATGGTATAGAATTCTTTTTCGAAATTACTGTCCACATAGGTCGTCGGTTCGTCCAGAATCAGGATACGGGGAGATGAAATAATTGCCCGGCATAGAAATACCCGTTGCATTTGTCCTCCCGAAAGTTCTCCGATGGGAGCTTTGCTGTAGTCTCCCATGCCGTATTTTATCAGTAATTCGTCAGCTTTTATCTTGTTCTGACGGGAATAATAGCGGTACAATCTTTTTTCAGACATCAGTCCCGACATTACGACTTCTCTGACACTGATCGGGAAGCGGCGGTCGAACTGGCTGTTTTGGGGAAGGTAACCGAAGAGATTCGTTTTGGAAACGTAGTAATGAATGTCTCCGCTGAAAGGTTTCAGAAGGCCTAAAATGACTTTTAAAAGAGTCGTTTTGCCTCCACCGTTCGGGCCGATTATTCCGATGAAATCCTGTTCTTTTATGGCTAGATTTATTTCTTTCAGAACTGGGATACCTTCATATCCGGCAGTGATATTTTTTAATTCGAGTATTGTCGACATGCTGTTTTAATTGTAAATTCGGATTTACGGTTTTGGATTATACGCGCAAATCAACTTCTATTTTTTGGGAAAAAATGGAATGAATGTATACAGAATCTAGTTTAGTTTTTCCTGAAAAATTTGCAGTAATTTTCGCATTTCAGCAAGCCAGTCTTCGTTTAGCGGATCGATCGGGATGATATCGGTTCCGATGGCTTTGGCTATCGATTGGGCGTTGCTGATATCGAATTGATTTTGAATAAAAATGACATGAATGTCTTTTTCTTTTGCCGTATCCATGATTTCTTTCAGGTGCCTGGGATCCGGTTCTTTCCCTTCATGCTCGATCGAGATCTGTTCCATGTTGTAGTCATGGGCAAAATAGGTCAGTGCCGGGTGGTAAATCAGAAAAGTTTTGTGTTTTTTTTCTGACAGTATGCTATCGGCTGAATGCGCAATTTTGTCGATGTCCTGTTCAAGTAATTTGTAGTTGGCTAAAAATTCTTGCTGTTTTTCGGGGTATTTTTCGGATAATGTACGGTAAATATCTCTCCCGATAGATTTTGCATAGTGCGGAGAGAGCCATACATGAGGATCTACGCCGCCTTCGTGTGTGTGATCGTGGTGATCGTGATTGCAGCTTCCTGCGATCAGTTGCAATGAGTCTGAATGCCGGATAAGCGGGATATCGGGACGATTTGAGAGTGCCGGATAAAGGTGGGTGGTTTCGAAGGGAAGATAGCCGATGGCAAAACATAAGTCGCTATCGTATAACTTTTTCAGTTGTCCGGTATTCAAATCGCAGGTTGCCGGATTCATTCCGGGGGGAACCATGACATTTACTTTCAAGTAGTCGCCGGCAATTCTTTCTACAAAGTATTTTTGAGGAAGGATACTTACCGTAACGATATGTCTGTCTTGTTTTTTCTCTTTGCAGGAAAACAGAAGCAGTGAGAGAAGTGTGAATAATGTGATAACGTGTATGTGTTTGGATATCATTTTTTTAGCGTTTTAGATGTATCGTTCATATAAATTGTAATTTTAGATTGTAAATCACTAGTGGGCACTTTAAATTAAACATCGTTCTTTGAAATCTTTGATAATCGCATAGTTAAATATCTTTTTGGAGCGTGACGATTTGAATTGAAAAGTTGTTTTAGCTTTGTCCAAAAGCTAAAAACAATGAACCAAGGCAAATATATCTTCGCTCAACTTACAGATTTTCTTCCCCGTCGTGTCTTTGACCGTTTGGTAGAGAAGTATTCCGGGAATAAGAAAATCAGAACATTCACCTGTTGGAATCAGATGCTGTGCATGATTTTCGGACAACTGACCGCCCGAGATAGTATGCGTGAGCTTATGCTCAGCCTTGAGGCACACAAGAGCAAGTACTATCACTTGGGATTCGGTGCAACAGTTAGCCGTACCAATCTGGGGAAAGCAAACCGGAATAGAGATTATCGTATCTACGAAGAATTTGCTTATACCCTGATTGCGGAAGCCCGTAATAGCTACAACAAAAATGACTTCGAGGTGAAAGTTGACGGTAATGTTTATGCCTTTGATTCCTCCACCATAGACCTTTGTCTGAATGTTTTTTGGTGGGCGGAATTTAGGAAACACAAAGGAGGCATCAAACTTCATACCTTGTATGATGTAAAGACTTCCATACCGACAATCGTACTGGTAACCAATGCTAAAGTACATGACGTAAACATGCTGGATGAGTTGAGTTATGAAAAGGGAAGTTTCTATATCATGGATAAAGGATATGTTGACTTCACCCGTTTGCATAAGCTTCACACCTGTGGTGCTTACTTCGTTACACGTGCAAAGGATAATATGAGATTCCGTAGAATGTATTCCCGTGAAGTCGATAAAACAACCGGAATAAAATGTGACCAGATTGGAATACTTGAAACGTATAAATCGCTCAAAGCATATCCGGACAAACTTCGGCGGGTTAAATACTACGATGAAGAACTGGGCAGAGAATTTGTGTTCATCACCAACAACATGGAACTCTCAGCAGAGGAAGTAGCCTTGCTATACAAGAACCGTTGGCAGGTGGAACTATTTTTCAAATGGATAAAGCAACACCTGAAAGTAAAATCTTTTTGGGGAACCACGATGAATGCAGTCAAGACACAAGTCTACTGTGCCATCATAACATACTGTCTGGTTGCCATTGTCGCTTACAAATTGAAAGTTAACCGTCCAATCTACGAAATCCTACAAATTTTGAGTTTTTCTCTACTGGATAAAACGCCTGTAAGAGAGATACTTACCAATTGCGATTACAAAAATGTCAAAGAACTAAATTATAAACAATTGAAAATCAGCTGGGACTAAGTGCCCAGCAGTGATTGTAAATTTTAAATTGCCCGGAACCTGATTCGTTATCAGATTTTTTTATCTAAAATCGTAAATCTGAAATCTACAATTAAATCGTTGGCTTTAGCATGTTAAAGATAGTCCTTTTCGCCCGAATCCCGAAGGCTAAAAATATTTTTTTGGAATCTTCTTTTTTTATTTGCGATTATCTTCTATTTTTGTTCCGAAACAGTGGAACGACCATGAGAAATCTGAATAATAATCTTCTTTTTAATAATTGCAATTATAATTATAATCGATTGCAAGGGGGAGGTTATTATCGATAGCAGTGTATTTTGATATATAATTTATATAGCCTTCCTTTTTCGGGAAGGCTTTTTTTTGTAATGAAAGTCAGATTCGGAAGTTAAAAGAACAGCAAGACGGATTTATGATTTCAGATTTACGATTTTAGATTGGACTTACAATCCTTTCCTGCAAAAAAGAGGAGTCGTAAATCATAAATCTGCAATAAAAAGATTCGTCTGAATTGTAAATTTTAGATTGTAAATTTTAAATTACCCGGTAACCTGATTCGTTATCAGCTTTTTTAATCTAAAATCGTAAATCTACAATTTGTATTTTATTTTTCCGGTTTCTGGCTTTAAACCGATAAAACACATGAAACAATTATTTTTACCACAGGATTATTGCTCTCAGCTCGACGTTTGGCAAACGGAACATGCTATTAAATTTGTAAAGGACACTTTTCAACTGGCTTTGGCTGCGGAATTGAAATTGCGGCGTATTACAGCGCCTTTGGCGGTCCCTTCAGGAAAAGGTCTGAATGACAATTTAAATGGTTCGGAGGCTCCTGTCAGCTTTCAGGCCCGCATGTTGGGAGGTAAAAAAGCAGAGATTGTACAGTCTTTGGCCAAATGGAAACGGTATGCTTTGTGGCGGCACCACATTTCCCCCGGTTTGGGTATTTATACGGATATGAATGCGTTACGGCCGGATGAAGCTGTCAGTAATATCCATTCCGTTTATGTCGATCAATGGGACTGGGAAAAGGTCATTACTCCGGAGGAGCGTACGGTGGAACGTTTATATACTTGTGTACGCCGGATATATGCTGCTTTGAAACGGACGGAATTTTTGTTGAGCGAACAATTTCCTGTGCTGACTCCTTTTTTACCGGAGCAGATCACATTTATACATGCGGAAGAACTGCGGAAGCGTTATCCGGAAGCAACGCCGAAACAGCGGGAGCAAGCTATTACAAAGGAATACGGGGCTGTCTTTATCTGTGGAATCGGGGGTGCTTTAAGCGATGGAACAATACATGACGACCGCTCTCCGGATTACGACGATTGGTCGACGCTGGAGAACGGTTTACCCGGTTTGAACGGAGATATATTGGTTTGGAACCCGGTGTTGCAGTCGGCTTTTGAAATATCATCGATGGGGATACGGGTCAATCCGGAAGCTTTGGAAAGGCAATTGGAAATCCGGGGATGTGAAGAACGGAAAAAATTGTTTTTTCATTCTTTATTGTTGGAGGGAAGTTTGCCCCAGACAATGGGAGGAGGGATCGGGCAATCCCGCTTGTGCATGTTGTTGTTGCAGAAATGCCATATCGGAGAAGTGCAGGCAGGCTTGTGGCCGGATGAAGTGCGGCAGGCTTGCGAGAAAGCAGGTGTATTTCTTTTTTAAAAAAAATCGGATTACGCGGCTTTAGCCGCATAATCCGATTTATAATTTTTACAATTAGTCTGATCTTTTATTTGATCTCTTCTAACAGTGATTTGACTGTTGCTTCCAATTGCAGGTCACGTCCCTGAATGGCAGAAGCCGGGTCATTGTTAACACGGATATCCGGTTCCAATTGCAGATTTTCCAAGAAACGTCCCTGGTTGTCTTTCATTCCGACTTCCGGAATACCGAATACAAGTGTCGGGTCTTGCTGGGTTTCCCACCAAACGGCGGTCATCGTGCCCGGAACCGGCATTCCGACCAGCTTACCGAGTTTCAATTCTTTGTATACCCAGGGGAAACCGTGTGCATTACTGTAGTTGCTTTCGCTCATGATAACGGCTGACGGTTTCGTCCATTGTGCGAACGGATCCTGACCGATATATTGACCGCGGGGAACAAATTCAGCAAATTTCTTTCCGCTGAGCATGTTTACCAGGTCTTCGTGTAACCAGCCGCCACCGTTAAAGCGGGTATCTAAAATGATGGCCTCCTTATTCCGGTAACGTCCGAAAACTTCGGAATAAACTTCCCGGAAACTTGCACTGTTCATGCCTTTGATATGTACATATCCGATTTTACCTCCGGATAATTTCTCAACAAGTTCTTTCCGTTGTTTTACCCATCTGTCATAAAGCAATCCTTTTTCTGCACCGGCAGAGATCGGTTTTACATATTCGTGCCAGTGTTTTTTGGTATCAGGATCGTAAAGTTTCAGATATACTCTTTTGTTTGTTAAGTTTTCAAATAATTTGAAATAGTCTTCACCGGCTTTGATCGGTTGATTGTTGATTTCCTCGATCACGACTCCGGCTTTGATTTTGGTTTCGGCTTTAGTCAGCGGACCTTTTTCGATCACTTCCTTGATCTTCAAACCGTCGCCTTTGTATGTCGGATCGTAGAATGCTCCCAAAACGGCTGTCTGAGGTGCATTACCATAGGCATAATAGCGGGCGCCGGTATGTGAGGCATTCAATTCTCCCAATAATTCGCCTAAAGCTTCTGCAAAATCATAGTTGTTGTTGATATGCGGTAAAAAGCGGGCATATTCTTTTTTGTAGAAATTCCAGTCTACATTGTGAAGTGCCGGATCATAGAATTTATCAACAACTTGTTGCCATGCGTGATTGAAAATGTATTCTCTTTCCTGGGGTTTTTTCAGTTCGAATTCGGCATTGTAGGTGACCGGTTTGCTTTGTCCGTTGCTGATGTTTATTTTGCTGATCTGTCCGCCGGATAACATATAAAGGTTTTTACCTTCCTTGTCCATTTCCAGAGAACCGCCCCATTTGTTCAGCTTGGCCAATATTTTGGTGCTGCCTTCTTTAAAGTCGCGAACCCACAAATCGTATCCGCCTTCGAAGCTGGTCAGGTAGTATAATTTGGTTGCGTCTTTTGTCAGTACGGCATCTCCCAGATTGGAAGAATTGATCGTCAGGCGTACAATGCGATCTTCCAGGTTATCCAGGTTCATTTTAAGCTCGGGTAATTTGACCTCCTCTTTTTTGCTGTCTTTCTTGTCTTCCTTTTTATCGTCTTTTTTCCCTTTTTTGTCGTCTTTTTTATTCTTTTCTTCTTCTTTCTTTTGGAGGGCTTTTTCTTCTTTGGCCAGGGCTGCTTCTTCCTTACTCATTTTGAAGTCATCGTAAGCTTCCGGATCGAGGAACAGGGCATACACGTCATAGTAGGCACCCCAACTACCGTGGCTGCGGTAACCGGCTCTGTCCGAGAACCAGATGATTGCTTTGCCGTCCATCATCCATTTGGGACTGGCATCCGAATATCCGCTATTGGTCAGGTTGTGGATTTCCCCGCTACCGTCGGCTTTTACCAAGGCAACATCTCTGTTTTGCCAGCCTCCTTTTTCGAAATAATTGGCCAGTATCCATTTGCCGTCCGGAGACCATTGGTACCATTGATCGCCGTCGGAATAAGAGTAGTTGTATTTCCCGTCGAGTACTGTCCGGGATTTTTTACTTTTCAGGTTGATTACTTTTAGGGTCGTCCGGTTTTCCAGATAAGCGATTTCTTTTCCGTCCGGAGAGAATGCCGGTTCGAAACAAGCGTCTTTGCCTTTCGTAATCTGTTCTTCCTTGATATCTTTAGCATACGTAAATGATTTGTCCGTGCTGTCGGTCAGGGAAGCCGTGTATATATTCCAGTTGCCATCCCGTTCGGCTGCATATACCAATGTACGGCCATCCGGAGAGAAGCTTACAGAGCGTTCCTGGCTGGCTGTGTTTGTGATACGTTTGGTTGTCGGATATTCAACAGAGGTAACGAAAACATCTCCTCTCACGATAAAAGCAACTTCTTTACCATTGGGCGATAATGCCATTTCACGGGCTCCGTAAGGCAGATTATTCAATCTGGATTCTGCTTCCAACTGGTCGGTAACAACTTGTATATTCAGTTTTTTAGGTTGCTGGCCATCTTTTAAGGTATAGATTTCTCCATTGAAAAAGTAACAGAGAGTACCGTCGTTTGCTTTGGATAAAAAGCGTACCGGGTGTTTCGAATGCTTCGTGATTTGTTTGACTTCGGTCGGATTGTTCAATGCCAGTTTGCATACATTGAAGTCTCCGAAGCGCTCGCTTAGGAAATAAATGCTTTGCTCGTCATCGCTGAATACCGGGCTACGATCTTCTACTTCTTTGTCGGTTATGTTTGTAAATTTGCCGGTTTTTAAGTCGTGTAACCAGATGTCGCGTGTAACGGAAGAGGTATGGTGCTTACGCCAGTTGTCCTCATATCCTTTATAATCATGATAGATGATTTTATCTCCGGCCTTATTGAATTGTATATCGTATACATCGAAAGTCAGAAATTGTTCCGGTCTTCCGCCCTTTACAGATACGGCATAGATTTGGCTGCCGCTCGGGAATTGGGTATATTGTGCATCCGGCAGGAAGTTGGCACGATACAGTATTTTCTTGCCGTCCGGGGTAAATGCAACCGGAGTTTCGGAAGCCGAGTTCCAGGTCAGGCGGGTTGGAGAACCTCCTGTTACGGGTACGGTATATACGTCCATACTGCCGGCCCTGTCGGAAGCGAACGCGATAGTTTTGCTGTCCGGAGACCATACGGGATAACCGTCATAAGCCGGGTTTGTTGTTAATTGAGTGGCACGTCCGCCTTCGCTGCCTACGAGGTAAACGTCTCCTTTGTAATTAAATGCGATTGTTTTTCCATCCGGAGAAATAGCCGGATAACGCATCCATAATGCATTTTCCTGAGCCATGGCAGTCCAGGATGCCAGACACACGACTGCAACTGTGATTAATGTTCGAAATAGGTTCATAATATTATATTTAAAATTATAATTGCTACACTTTGTAAAAATAATTTATTTTACACACAAATGATCTCCAAAAATTATTTTAACGTTTTTTTAAAAGCCATATTTTAATTGTAGATTTATGATTTATGATTCCTCTTTTTTGCAGGAGAAGATTGTGGGGATAATCTGAAATTTTAAACGAATGCTTTTGGGGAGGAAAAAATAAAAATTTTAGATGTTTGCTTTTGAATGTTTTATAAAAAAAACGCCCCGCAGGGCGTTTTTTTACTTTTTGTATATACCCAGTTTATCTGGATCGAAATTATGGATAAATCCTGCATGAGCAGCCACTTTAGCCTGTCCGTAATTGATAAAGATTTCGGCAGATTTCTGGAACTTCTCACAGCGTTGGGCGTCTTGTAATAACAAGTAGCCGATGATTGTATATCCGGCGATTTCGACCAATCGGCGTGCGTGGAAATCCGTATATTCCGTGTTTCCGGCTTCCGCTACCTTAGCTGTGCAGGTTTCCAATTGACCGGTCATGCATTTCAGGGTTTCACGCAAATATTCGTGTTCCGGTTTGATGGCCATTTTTTCATACACTTCATGAATGTATTTGGCATATTGTCCGGTAGTTACACCGCGAATCGCAGCTACAACCTGTAATTGCGAAGTCCCTTCGTAGATATTGGTAATACGGGCATCACGCACATACCGCTGAATGGGATAATCTTTCATAAATCCGGAACCACCGTGAATCTGTAATGCGTCATAGGTGATTTCATTGGCATATTCGCTGGCGAACAATTTCTGCAACGGGGTATAGATATCAGCCATTTTCTGATATTCTTTCATTTCGTTACGCTCGTCTTTTTCCAATGTTCTTTCTTTGGAAATGTGGTAGTAGGTTTTGTACATGTCGACAAAGCGTGCTGTTTCATAAAGTATGGAACGGATACCGTGTAGCTTGGCTTCCATATTGGACAGCATTTCATAGATGGCCGGGAATTCGATGATGGCTTTACCGAACTGCTTCCGTTCTTGCGCGTATTTCAGGCCTTCACGGTAAGCGGCTTCAGCAATACCGACAGACTGGCCGCCGATACCCAGACGTGCAGCATTCATCAATGCCATAACGTATTTGATCAATCCCATTTTCCGTTCACCGACTAATTCGGCCGGTGCATTTTTGAATACCAATTCACAGGTCGGAGAGCCTTTGATTCCCAATTTGTTTTCGATACGGCGCACGGTAACGGCATTGTTATTGCGGTCGTAGATAAACATGGACAGACCGCGTCCGTCGTTTGTGCCTTCTTCCGAGCGGGCCAGCACCAGTGAAATATGTCCGTCTCCGTTGGTAATAAAACGTTTTACTCCGTTCAAATACCACTGGCCGTCTTTTTCATTGTAGGTTGCTTTCAGTTGTACGGCTTGCAAATCGGAACCGGCATCCGGTTCTGTCAGGTCCATGGCACAGGTTTCACCTTCACAAACGCGGGGCAGGTATTTCGCTTTTTGCTCCTCGTTCGCAAATTCGTTGATTGTTTCGGCACAGTCCTGCAATCCCCATATATTTTGCAATCCGGCATCGGCGCGGGCTACAATTTCCGCTGCCATGATAAACGGAGTGATCGGGAAGTTTAATCCGTTGTATTTCCGCGGCAGTGAGATCCCGTTCAATCCGGCTTGGTTGATTACATCGATGTTTTGTTGTGTACCGGCAGCATACTGTACATGACCGTCTACCACCTGCGGACCTTCTGCGTCTACTGATTCTGCATTTACCGCTACGACATCTCCGCAAATTTCTCCGACAATTTCCAATACTTTGTCGTAGTTGTCAATAGCATCTTCGAAATCACGCGGAGCACTTTCAAATTCCTGTGCTTCCGTATAGTTACGCTCTTTTAATGCTACAATTTTTTCCATCAACGGGTGTCCGAGATGAAATTTTATATCTTCGTTATCTGTATAAAAATTAGCCATACTTACTTTATTTTAGATTTATGATTTTAGATTTTTGATTTCAACTCACTTCGTTAATCGTAAATCAAAAATCGTAAATCAAAAATTATTTACTTGCTGTTCTTCTTATAATACTGTATCATCTTCGGAATGATGACATTCAGGTCTCCGGTGATGACATAGTCGGCAAACTTATTGATCGGGGCGTTGTTATCGGTATTGATGGCGATAACCATAGCCGATTCTTCCATACCGGCAGTATGCTGGATTTGTCCGGAGATACCGCAGGCAATATACAATTTCGGACGAACGGTGGTACCCGTCTGACCGATCTGACGCTCGTGCTCACAGAAACCGGCATCGACAGCAGCCCGGGAAGCCCCTACTTCTCCGCCCAGCACACCGGCCAGTTCGTGTAATAACTGGAAGTTCTCTTTCGATCCTACACCGTATCCTCCGGCAACGATGATCGGAGCTGCTTTCAGGTTTACCTTCGATTTTTCCATGTGGCGTTCGATGACATGGATTACGAAGTCTTCCGGAGCGGTAAATTTATTGACATCGATTGTCTTTATCTCTCCTTTGTGATTGGCATCGAAAATTTCTTTTTTCATAACACCTTCCCGTACTGTCGCCATTTGCGGACGGCAATCCGGATTGACAATGGTGGCTACGATGTTACCTCCGAAAGCCGGCCGGATTTGGTACAGCAGGTTATGGTATATTTTATCATTTTTTTTGTCTTCGTAGTCTCCGATTTCCAGACTGGTACAATCGGCAGTAAGACCGCTGTGCAGTGCAGAAGAAACGCGGGGTCCGAGGTCACGTCCTATGCTTGAGGCTCCCATAAAAGCAATCTGGGGTTTTTCCTGCTTGAATAAATTAACCAGGATAGAGGTGTGGGGAAGAGTCGTGTACGGATATAAACGTTTGTCGTCTCCTACCCAAAGGGTATCTACTCCATAAGGAAATACTTGTTTTTCAACTCCTTTCAGGTCACTGCCTAATACGATGGCTTCAAGCTTTACCCCGAGCTCCGTGGCGAGGGTACGTCCTTTTGTCAGCAGCTCAAGACTTACGTCTGCTACAACACCCTCTTCTATTTCGCAATATACAAATACGCTGTTCATAATTTCATTTTTGATTTTTGATTGAAGATTTTTGATTCCGTTGCTTATAGCAATCGTAAATCGTAAATCATAAATCGTAAATTAGCCAATGGTGTGGTTTGTAATTAATTCTTTCATCATAGCATCGATGGCTTCGTCGCTGGGTTCCAATACTTTGGCTTCTTTAGCCTGGAATACGACACTCTCGATGTTTTTTACTTTTGTGGGAGAACCACTTAAGCCCAGTTCCTGGGATTCGCATTTGATGTCGTTTACACTCCATTCGGTAATTTTCAGATAAGGACGCTCGTGCAGTAAATTGATATAGTCTTCATCCGCGTCCTGCATTTCCTGTGTGGCACGGGCATATTTGTATTTCATGACGTAACGTGCATTACGGGGACGGCAAGGGGCAGCCGAGCCATTGACTGTAACGACACAGGGCATAGGACACTCAACGACTTCAATGCCTCTTTCGAGACGGCGTTTGATCGTTATTTTCTGATCATTACATTCAAGAATTTCTTCTGCATAGGTAACTTGCGGAATTCCTAATTTTTCTGCTACCTGGGGACCTACCTGTGCGGTATCGCCGTCGATAGCCTGACGGCCGCAAATCAGTAAATCGGTTTTTAAATTTTGTAAGGCGCAAGCCAGCGCATAGGAGGTTGCCAAAGTATCCGAACCGGCAAAAGCCCGGTCGGACAACAAAAAGCCTCCGTCTGCTCCGCGGAACATGGCTTCCCGGATAATTTCAGCGGCCCGGCCCGGACCCATCGTTAAAATGTGTACGGTTGTCCCTTCAATTTTATCTTTTAATCTTAATGCCTGCTCCAGAGCGTTCAGGTCTTCAGGGTTAAAAATAGCAGGTAAAGCTGCCCTGTTTACAGTTCCGTCGGCTTTCATTGCATCTTTTCCCACATTTCTCGTGTCGGGAACCTGCTTCGCAAGAACAACAATTTTCAGTCCTTTCATGTTAATTTATTTAAGTTATCATCTTCCTGGCCGGTACAACCGACCCGAAAGATTCTTTGGATTAATATTTTAACTAATTGTTCAAAATTAATTGTATATTTCAATATTTTAAGTGTCTGTACACAAAGAGTCTGCGAAAATAGTAAATAAGCCTACGGACTTATTTTACAAAAAATCAATAAAATATATTGATGTTTTTGACGGGTAAAGATAATACAATAAAGGTAAAAAATAAAAAGGAAAGGGGAAAAAGATTCTGAGAGAAGGGGATGAGGTGTATGAAAACAGCCGGCTGATATTTTTTTCAGCCGGCTGTTTTGTTTTTCTATTACCGGTAGTTTTGGGCAAATTCCCTTCCGGCCCGCAAGGCTTTTAAATTCATTTCGACGATATCTTCACCTTTACGTGCAAAAATGGCGCGAATGCCTTCTTCGAGGTATTCAAACGGAATTTCGATAAAAGGAGAGGCGGCGCCTAACATGACAAAATTGCCGGCCCGGACATTCCCGGCTGATTCTTTTGCAAGGGTATCGGCATCGATAATGACCTGATGAGGTAATGCCTTCAACGTCTCCATCAATAACCCGGTATCCGGGTAGTTCGGAATATTGATGAAGGGAGTGGAATTCGTTACCACATATCCTCCCCGGCGCAAATAGGGAAGATAGCGAAGAGCTTCCATGGGTTCTACCGATAGGATGATGTCAGCGGTTCCTTTAGCAATCAGATCGGAAAAAATGGGTTGGTCTGAAATGCGCATAAAGGATTGTACATCTCCTCCCCGCTGGCTCATGCCGTGGGTTTCGGCTTGCTTCATATATAGATTGTTTGTCAGGGCTGCCGATCCTAAGGCTGCGGCGATGGACAAGATGCCTTGCCCACCGACTCCTGCTAATATAATGTCTGTTTTCATGAGTTACGATTTATGTGTGGTTTGTTTCAATGCAGTATGATACAAACCGGTGATGAAACATTGATTATTTCTTTTTACTGTCTCTTGCAGCTTTCTGTATGCAAACCCTGCGGGGAATAATTACCGATACACCTTTGTATTCCAGTTCCTCACGGATAATTTTACACAACTCTTCGTGGTTTTTAGGAACTGGAAGAAGAACGCGGATATGCTCGGGTTCGACTCCGATGCCTTTACAGATCGACTCTATTCTGCCTAAAGCGGAAGATTCCTGTCCGCCGGTCATTGAAATCGATTCGTTATCGGAGATGATGACTGTAATCGGTGTTTTTTCATTGACGGCATCCAATAAGCCGGTCATGCCCGAATGAGTGAACGTGGAGTCGCCGATGACGGCTACCGTCGGAAACAGTCCCGCATCGCAAGCACCTTTTGCCATCGTAATGGAAGCGCCCATATCTACGCAACTGTTGATGGATTCGAAGGGAGGGAGTGCTCCCAGAGTATAGCAACCGATGTCTGAAAATACACGTCCTTCTCCGTATGTGGAGATGACTTCGTTCAATGCTTTATAGACATCCCGGTGGCTGCATCCGGTACAGAGGGCCGGAGGGCGTGGCGTTACAATTTCCGGTACCGGAGCACCTTCGGTTGTCGGGAAGCAAAGTGCTTTCGCTACTAAATCGGGATTCAGTTCTCCGTCGCGGGGAAGGGTTCCGTCCAGACGGCCCATAATATTTTCCAGGCCGGGATAGCCTTTCAGCATTTCCTCGACTATCGGATAACCTTCTTCCAACACCAATATCTGCTTGCATTCCCGGAGCAGACGTTTGATCATTTTGCGGGGTAGCGGATATTGACTGATTTTAACAACAGGGTATTTGCATTTACCGTTGAAATTTTCCATCAGGTAGTTGTATGCGATACCGCAGGCAATAATCCCCAGTGATTTATCTTCACCGTCCAGGTATTGGTTGAATGGTGATTGCTCGGAAGCTCTGACAAAATCGGCTTGTTTTTCCAATAACAGCTTGTATCTTTTTCTTGCAATGGCCGGTAATAATACAAATTGGCGTTTGTTTTCCGGGAGATGCAAATGGTTTTCCGGAAGCCCGTCAGATGGCGTAACACCGGCCCGGGAGTGTGCTAAGCGCGTTGTAATACGCAGCAATACCGGACTGCCGACGGTTTCCGAGAGAGCAAAGCCGTAGCGGGTCATTTCATAGGCTTCCTGCTGATTGGAGGGTTCCAGGGTCGGTATTAAGGCAAATTTTCCGTATGCCCGTGAATCCTGTTCGTTTTGGGAAGAGTGCATCGATGGGTCGTCTGCTGCTATTATAAGCAGACCGCCGTTTGCCCCTGTGACAGCTGCATTCATAAAACAATCGGCTGCCACATTCATCCCTACGTGTTTCATGCATACCAAGGCACGTTTTCCGGCATACGACATTCCTAATGCCGATTCCATGGCCGTTTTTTCATTTGCAGCCCAAGCTCTGTGGATGTTACGGGCAATGGCTTCTTTGGAAGTTTGAATATATTCGGTAATTTCAGTCGAAGGGGTGCCGGGGTAAGCATAAACGCCCGATATCCCGCTGTCTATTGCACCTTGGGCAATAGCTTCAACACCTAATAGTAGCTGTCTTTGCATAATTGTTTGGGTTTTATAATCGTCAATAATTGAATTCTGTTATGGAAAGCCGGATATACGAAAGAACATGACGGTTGATGCCGGCTTTGTATCCGGTAAAATTGTAGCAAAAAAAATTATAGCCCCCAGTGGAATTTCAGGGTGCCCATGATGTAAGCTAAAACAAAATAATATTCAGACGGTCGGTACATAGATTTTTTTATCCGATAACGTTTGCGAAGATAAAAAGAAAAGATGAGATTTAAAAATCTGGAAATTTAGAAATTCGAAGTTTCAGATAAATTTCAGTCTGACCGGAACTGTTCAAGCTAAAATTTACACACTGGGACGGACTCAGTCATGTTCGGAAGAAAAAATATTGTCCATGGTTGTCTTTTTCCATATATTCTTTTTTTCTGGTCTTCTCAAGTGCTCCTAAATTTTCAGACAGGAGGTCTGAGTTGCGTTTTATTCAGATCTCCCCCGCTTTCAATAACGATAATGGCCATAATCAGATTTTCGAGTTCAATGCCCATTCTTCTGACAGCCGTGGTATATCCGATATTATTTTCCCGTTTATAAATCATCACCAGCATAGCCGTAATCAGGGTCATATACATCACAATCTGTATTCCGTTTTCATTCATGGAGAGAAAATGGCTGAAATTCAGTTCCTGTTTGATAAAACGAAAAAAGACTTCAATATCCCACCGTCGACGGTATATCTGAGTAATAGTCTGAGCTGTAAGTTCCAGACAGTTAGTTATGAGTAAAATTTCGCCTTTACCCTGAGGTTTAAAACGCACTACCCGGAAAGTTTCATCAACGAGTCTGGTTGTTACTACTTTTCTTCCTTCTTTATTGAGTTTTTCTTCCCGTTTATAAAGTTTAACCAATTTGTCTTCAAGAAGGTCTCCGTCTGTGAAAACATCATTTCCCTTTTTCAGGTCCTCCACCACCAGCATTTTCCGTTTATCGGTCAGTCTGCCTACAAAAAGGAGTCCATCCTGACTTTTCATTGTCCTGAATGCTTCGGCAGAATTCTGACCGCGGTCAAGGATATAAACAGAAGAGTGATCCTTTATCTTTTGAAAATGGCTGAGCACATTCTCAGGAAGTACATGGGATTCGCTGGCTTCACTATCACCCGAATGAGTCGTTGCAAAAGAAGCAAACATTCCGTCAAAATTGATGGTATATTTCATCATTTTCTTTTTCCCGTAAAGATTGCCGCACGGCATTCCCTGTTTGAGGTGATTGCAGGCTTCACTTACAAGAGTACTGTCCACACGCTGAAGACATAAGTTTTCGATCTCTTTCGTACTGTATAAAGAACTGAAAATATGATAGATCGTTTCGTAGCACTCCCGGAAGAAATCAGTATTCATGGTGGACAGACGATCGGATATGGAACTATGGGATATCGTTGGTTTACCTTTAAAATTAAATAAAGTACGAAAAAGAGGAGAGGAAAAGGAATCAGCCAGACCACGCTGGCTCAATTTATCTGTACGAAGGATTCCTGATAAAAGCAAATAAAACATCAAACGGCCATTCAATACTTTGGCATAATGATCAACTTTACTTTTAGTGGCTATTTTTAGGATATGTTCATCAGGAATCTGACGCAATAGCTGAATCAAATCAATTTTCTGATTAAAGATGGTTGACATATATCTATTGTTTATGAAAACAAATATAGATATTTAAATACAAGTCAATACATTATAAAACAATTAGTTACTAACAAAATAATACATGATTGTTAATAACTGGTATGTTTTTTTTGATTTCCAAAATTGGAGGGACTGTTCTTCCGAACATGACTGGGACGGACTTGTTGTGTAATTTTAGATTTTGGATTTTAGATTTTAAATTGAAAAACAGAGGTTGAGAGGAGGGAGAGCGTATTTATGATTTTTGATTTACGATTTACGATTTACGATTTTTCTCACGGGTTTTGCGGATAAGTTTTGGGTTTATGGTTGGAGGATAAAGTGATGTATAGGGATTATGGGAAAAGAGTGAAAAGGGATTTTAGATTTTAAATTGAAAAATGAGGTTTGAAAGGAGGGAGAGCGTATTTATGATTTTTGATTTATGATTTACGATTTACGATTTATGATTTACGATTTTTGATTTGTCTCATGGATTTTGCGGATAAGTTTTGGATTTATTGCGGTTATACCGGTCTGTGGATTTGGCGAAAATGGTGTATGGAATCCGGTGGATAATGTATTTATCGATTGTTCCAAATTTTCCAGGCGGCTTCGGCTTGTCCGATCAACATGCCGAGTCCGTTGCGGACATGAGCTCCAGCCTGGAGTCCCTGTTGCATGAAAAGGGTAATATCCGGATTATAAACCAGGTCGAACAGATAATGGGCAGGTGTCAATTGCTCATAGGGGATGGAAGGACAGGTCGCTGTGTCGGGCCAGGTGCCGAGCGGAGTTGTATTTACAATCAGAAAATGTGTCGGTAAATACCGGTGTACGTCTGCATATCCGATCTCATTTTCTCCCTGTGGGTTGCGGGATACGGTTAAAGAAGATATGCCCAGCTTTTTTAATGTGTAGCGGACGGCTTGGGCAGCTCCGCCATTGCCGAGTATTAAAGCCCGGGTAACTGTTGGCGGGATAAAATCAGACAGAGATAAGCGGAATCCTTCCGTATCAGTATTGTAACCGGTTAAGCGGATACAGTTGTCCTCCCGTACGATTTTCACGCAATTGACGGCTCCGATTTCCCGGGCAGCCCCATTCAGTTCGTCTATGTATGGGAGGATGGTTTGTTTGTGGGGGATGGTGACATTGAAGCCTTGCAATTCCGGGTTTTGAAGAATGATGTCGTTCAGCGCAGCGATATTTTCCAGTTCGAAATTCCGATAAAAAGCTTTTATTTTTTCTTTTTCGAATTTCTCTGTGAAATATTTTTGAGAGAAAGAATGTCCCAGAGGGAAACCGACCAGACCGTAAAGATACATGAATGTATGTGTTTTGTTTGTTCGTTTTCAGATTTCGCTATTCTGTAAATTCCATTTTAGTTTTTCCGGCTCATTTTTTTCCCGATTTTCTCAACGCCCCAGATTAAAAAGAATCCGGCCAGACACATTATTATCGCTTGTGCTACCAACGGATCACCTTCTATGCTTCGGGGCAGTACATTTTGTTCTGTCAGAGCTTGTCTTACGCCGTGTTGGTCGACATAGGTCTCCAAGGTGATTTTCCAGGGCCACACTTTGTTCAGCGAGCCGACCATAAATCCGGTAAGCATCGCAACAGTCAAGCTGTGGTAGTTTTTCAGTAACCAGGATAAAATATGAGAGAACGAAATAATACCGATAATGGCTCCAATGGCAAATACAGATATAATGCCGAGATTCAGGCTACTGACGGCTGCCATGATGTAGGCATATTGCCCCATCAGCAACAGTATAAAAGCACCTGAAATTCCGGGTAAAATCATAGCACATATGGCAATTGCGCCGGAGAGCATGATAAACCACCAGGTTTGTGGTGTGGATGCCGGGCTAAGTACTGTGATCGTATATGCAGCAATTCCTCCGGCGATCAGGGATATTACCGTAAAGATATCCCATTTCCGGATTTCCTTTGCAACCAAAAAAGAGGAGGCGATAATCAAACCGAAAAAGAAAGACCAGATTTCAATGGGGTGGTACTTTAGCAAATAGGTCATCAGACGGGCCAGAGAGAAAATAGAAATACCAATGCCACAGAGTACAGAGAATAAAAAACTGCCGTTTATTTTTCGCCAAAAAGCATTGATTTTCAGACTGAACAACAGTTTTATGGCTGTCCAATCGATGCTTTTGATTGAGTTGATCAGTTCTTCGTAAATACCGGTAATGAATGCGATGGTTCCTCCGGACACTCCGGGAACGACATCTGCCGCCCCCATACAACACCCTTTTAATACGAGTAAAAGGTAATTTCTTTTTTTCTCCACGTTTGATTACGATTTTTGATTTTAGATTTACGATTTTTGACCGGTGATTTTATAATTTCAGTAGTAAATTGTAAAATATAAAACCTCAGAATCCAGGTTCATCATGATAAAATAACTTCGGCTGCTATCATTCTTTTCCTAATAAAAACCGTAAATCGATAATATTGATGTTCAGCATTTGAAAAATACATTCCGGTGTTCCGTCCGGCGCAAATCGAATACGGTTTTTACCGGAGTAAAGGTACTCAACGGTACTTCCACGAAAATAGATATCCAATTTCCCATGGCACCGTTCCACAGTCCGGGTAATTCCTGTACACGGATGTCTTTTCCTTTGTAGGATTTGGTCGTAATAAACCCTTGATTGTAGTCGATAAAATCTGTGAGATCGAATTGCTTGCCTTTGTGATTGCGGGTTCCGCAAACCAAATCTACGGGATTAAAATGTGTGGCATGTTCGAAGATTTTTTTCTGCTCTTTGTCTTTCAGGTCAATTTGAGCGGATTCGATGATCATTAACCGTTGGCTGCCGTCTTCGGCTTTTACCCAGAACGGACCGCCTCCCGGTTCGCCTTCATTTTTCACCATACCGCATACCCGGATCGGGCGATCCAATAAGCTTTTTAAAAAACGAATCCGTTTTTTACGATCCGGAAAGGTAAGATCGGCCGGTTTTTTATATCCGGTATTTTCTTCAATGAATTTTTCAATCTCATCGAGTTTTTCGTCGGTAAGGCCGCGTTTATCCAATAAGTCCAGTTGTTCAAAGATTTTACTTTGTATTTCGAACAACATACCGGCCAATAACTTTTTGTATTTGACCGTATCGGCTTTGCTTCGGTCGGGAATAACGTTGTCGATGTTTTTAATAAAAATAATATCGCCTTTGATATCGTCTAAATTGTGAATTAAAGCACCGTGACCGCCCGGACGGAAAAGGATTTGTCCGTTTTCATCCCTGACAAGTTCTCCCTTTTCGTCGACACTAACAGTATCTGTAGACGGTTTTTGAATTGAAAAAGTAACCTTATATTTTACATCGAACATTTTTTCAAATACTTTCGTTACTTTTCTCAAACGCTCTTTGAACCGGGGAAGATACTCTTCTGATACCGTAAAATGCAGATTGGCATCTTTTCCGTTTTTGCAATATAAAGCTGCCTCTACCAGATGTTCGTCAAAAGGAGTGCGGACGAAGTCGCGGTATACATGAAAGTCAACCAGTCCTTTCGGGGTGTTGCCGTAGTTCAGTCCTTTATCTGTAAGGATATATTCCAGAATTTCCTTGTATTCCCTTTTTTCCAGCATTTTTTCGAGATCTCTGCTGTCTTTCCACATGATACTTTTTAAATGTTCATAAAATGGAAATTCATTCAGATGCAGGAAAAATTCATGCATGCTGTTGGGGGCTTTATCTTGTACGAATTTCAGAAATTCTTCCGTATCGCCTTTGTATGTTTCCATAAAGGAAAATAATGTTTTGAACATTCGGGAAGCGGAACCGGAAGCTGGAACCATTTTTATAACATCTGCTTTCTGGCTCCCTTTTTCATAGAGATCGATCAGGTAATTTTCTTCTTCGGCCGGAATGATTTTGATGCCATTCCCGATTACAGCCGGTTCGGACAGCCGGACATAACCGAAACCTTTCTTGAAATTTTCAAGTTGTTGGTTTACCTGTTCCTGCTTGATACCCCGATGCTTAAAATCTTTGAGGTCTTCTTTCGTGTAGATAACTTTATTTTCCTTCATTTTAAATCAAATTTTCAAATGTTAACCCTACTCCTCTTCTTCATCGTAAACTTCTTCCTGGTTATCGAGTTCTTTCTCGTAAAAATTTTCAGCTTCTTCCATTAACGAATCGATATCGTCTTGTGAAAGCGGCTCTTCGTCAATCCAATAAATACGCTGATTGCTGTAAAAACCGTCTAAGTCACATTGAATAATACACCGTGGACTCTCCGTATGTACAACATATACCAGATCGAGAGCTTCCTGGGAATTGTCAGCAATAAGAAATTTAGGTAACATGTTTTTGTAATATTAAGTTAGTTACTTGTTTTAGGTCAGCAGGCTACATGTCATTTTTACCTTTGACTTTGAACTATAATTTGGATACAAATGTACATATAAATTGTAAATTTTAGATTTTAAATTTTAAATTGTTTGTCGGGCTGTTTCTTCGTTAGATTTTTTTTAATCTCAAAATCGTAAGTCTACAGTTAGAATCTATATTTTTCAGCTTGTAAATTTTTCTTTTCAAACGAAAGAAACGGTAATAATGTTTGCGAAATTCTTTTTCCGGATTGGCTTATGTGGCCTTCCCGGATCGTAAATCAATGACCGTTTCCGGGGCCTTGCTTAAATGTATTTCGCTTTCGGCTGAAAGTCTGAAATTTTCGGTCGGTGCAGTTGTAAAAAGGAATGGTTAAAAAAGTGTGTTAAAATTATCAAAAATGCCTGTTTTTATTATAAAATTAGGATTCGTTTAATAGATTTATTATTACTTTTGCCTAATTAAAGTAGATGTATAATATATATGTTAAGTAGGGCGTTGTGTGCTGTTTTGTCGGGAGGCAAAGGCGATAAAACGTTGTTTGTGCTTCTAATCGTGAGTCTGATGAAAAAAAAGTGGTATATAAGCCTATTGTTTTTACTTATGGCGTCCTATGCGGATGCTCAGAATGAGTTATTTTCCCGTCAGTATTTCCTGAACAATTATTTAATGAATCCGGCGGTTGCGGGGGTGAATGATTATATGGACGTCCGGCTATCTTACAGCCGTCAGTGGACGAATATCAAAAACTCTCCGACCTCTATCCTGTTTACTTTCAATACGAATTTGGCGAAAGATAAGGATCAGGTGTTGCGTTATTCTGATTTTGATAAAAGATACCGGGTAGAAAAAGGTCATTTGGATTACAATTACCGGCGGATCAAGCATGGGGTGGGGGCAAAAGTGACTTATGACAAGCTTAATATCTTTACTTATACGGATGTTACGCTCAGTTATGCCTGCCATGTGCCTTTGAGTCCTTATTGGACATTGTCTGCCGGTGTGGGAGCCGGAGTATCGATGTCGACGATGAAGATCGGGGATGAATATGTGGGAGATGTTGATGATCCTTTGTTAAAAGTCGGCAAGCGGAATGAAGCGACGCCTTTGGTTGAAGCCGGAATATGGCTCTATTCTACAGGGCCTTTTGTAGGTGGATCCCTTTCCCGGTATATGAAGGATCCTTATGATGAGGACAATAAGGAAAGATACAATAACATATATGCGACAGCCGGGTGGCAGCTATATTTCAGCCGTTTTGCTTTTGTTCCTTCGGTAATGTATAAAAATGACGGCTATTCGGGAACGGGTGTGGATATCAATGCCGTGTTATGGTATGAGGATATGGTGTGGATCGGCGGATCACTCCGTAAGTTGGAGAACCCGTCTGTTCATATGGGAATATTGCTTCGGAATACGATAGAGCTGAATTACACTTACGATATCAATAAGCGTGACTGGGGTGCTTCCCATGAGATCGGTGTGGCTTATCGTATATGGAAGCGTGCTGATGCTTGTAAAAATAAGTGGTATTTTAGGTAAGCAGGAGGGGGAATTCCCAAGGAGGTATTGAGATGAAACGTATATTAAATGTGTTGATGTTGGTGTTGTTTGCCGGGATTCTGCCGGCACAAAAAGTTGTGTATGTGTCGGAAAGAGGGGATGATAGCTGGTCGGGGGCACAGACACTACCGTATGAATCCGTATATAAAGCTTTGGAGTCGGTAAAGGATGTAGCCGGACCGGTAGAGATCCGGGTGGCTGTCGGTAAGTATTTGATATCGGCCCAAAAGGGAAAAAAGAAAGGAGAACTGCTTGTTCCGGCGAATGTGACGATAAGGGGAGGTTATATCCGTGAGGGAACGGGTGTGAAGGATATGTTGTCGGATAACCGCGGAAATCCGGACGGACAAACTATTTTTCAAGGGGATTCTACTTGCCGGATTGCGACTGTAAAAGGGGTTTTGGAGCAGGTTGTAGTTGCCGGAGGACGTGCAGAGGGTGCTAATGGCGGAGGGATTCTTGTAGAGAGTGGTGGAAAGGTGGTGAATTGTATCATTCGGAGTAATCAGGCTTCGGGGAGTACGCCGAAGGTCGGTGATCTTCTGTTGAAAAGCGGTGATTTTATGGATGTTTCCCAATATGTGTACGGACAGGCCGACGAGGTGGTGGGAATTGTTTTTTGGGTAAATCCGAAGCGGGACGCTCCGGTAGGTGAGAGGGCCCGGGCGATGTCGATAAAAGAGTTCAATGAGCCGTGGGTTGCTGTCAAAAATAAATGTAAGTATAACGAGGAGTTTCTTGTGAATTTGGTGGAGGGTACTTATTGCCCGGAAGTCGAATCGGCATTATCGGATACGGATGGTGCTGCGAACACGGAATTGCTTTTATCGAACACGAATGCTTATGTGACAGATTTTCCTTTGGCCAGGGCCTGCCGGAATTATGGAGAAGGCTGGTATTTGCCGGCTATCGGTGAAATCATGTGGATATTGACGGAGTGGAATACGGTGGATAATTCTTTTAGAATGGTATGGGATAAAATACAGATCGGGTCCGGATCCGATATGGCAGTGATGAATAAATATTTTGGTATTGTGAATCCGAGTATTGCTTATGCTTCCTGGTATGAGGCCGATTTGTTATGGTTTAAAAGCTGGCCGACTTCTTCTTCCCGTCCGGATGCGGTGAATTGCTGGCAGTTGAGCGGTTTTTACAATGAGGCGGCATTACGGACTTATGTAATCGTCGAGGATCGTAAAGGTGTGGCAACAGTTACTCGGCCGCAAATGGCGTATGCCGTAAAATGTTTTTGATTATGAAGAAGGTGTTTTGGTGTATATGGTTGCTGTGGTTTTGCATTGATACTTGTGCTCAAGGAAAGGGGGGTGGTATATATTTGCACGATGGCGGCAGTTGTGTCGGTTCGGTTGTATATCAAAATCAGGCCCAGGACGGTTTCGGAATTGCCGGTGGCAATGCCCGGGTAATCAATACGACGGTGATTGCCAACGAGAAGCTGAAGGTAGATACGACCCGTGTCGCTCCGGGATATATTTATTGTTTGAACGGGGAGATCGTGGATACCGTGACTTATGAGAGTGACGGGCGGCAGGATGCCATCGGTATTGTGTATTGGGTGCGTGGGGATATCAATGCCGTTTATCCGAAAGGGGCCGCGATTGCTTTGCAGGAATTCCAGGGGTCCTGGGGAGCTGTCAATGTTTTGAATATATCCGGGCAGTATGAACTGGAAGATTGGGGAGGTGTTGCTTTTTTGAAAGATACGGCTTGTTACGGCAATACGTTGAAGATGGAGCAGGAATATACTGACAGAGGGTATAGGGAATTCGAAGCCGGACATATCTGTTACGGTTACCGGGCTGAAAAACAGGTTGAGGGTACACCCCGCTGGTGTTTGCCGACTTATCTGTATTTGCGGCGTATTTTTAATCAGATTTCGGCTTTGGATGCTTCGTTGCGTTTTTTGAAACGTGTACATCCGGGGTTGGATATTGATATGTTAGGGGGCAAGTCCAGGACGGCTGCTTGGTATTGGAGTTCAAACGACGGACTTGCCGGAGAGCACAACAGCGGATGTGTCGTCAATTTTGTGACGGGGGCGTACGGTCGCTTCGGTAGCACGGAGGCAGAGAAAACGACCCGTAACAATGTGCGTCCGATTTTTGTTTATTGAGATATAGCGTATCCGTAAAGACAGGATGAAAGGTGGAAGGCAAAACTATTAAAATAATAAAGTAAGCTATGATAAAGAAAATAGGCTTGGTGTTTATCGGCTTGCTGATTATGGTAACAGTGGGGGAAGCACAGTTGCGTTATGTGGTGCCCGGAGGTTCCGGCACCCGGGACGGTAGTAGCTGGGAGAATGCGATGGCGGGGATAAAGGAAGCGATAAACGGCGGAGGGAAGAAGGTTTTGGTGCGTTGGGGGACTTATGCCTTGACGGAGGAATTGGTTGTTCCGTCCGGTGTGGAGGTGTCAGGGGGATATGGTTCTGACGGTGAAAGGCAGAGCGGAGGTACGGAGATGACTGTTTTACAGGCAACCGCAAAGTTTCGGGTTGCCCGGGTGGAAGGGATTTTGGATGGATTTACGATTTGTGGAGGTATTGCTGCCGGTGAAAATGGCGGAGGTGTATATGTTGTAAGCGGTGGAACGGTAAGAAACTGTATCGTCCGGAATAATTATGCGGGACGTTATTATCCCCGGGTCGGTGATGTGCAGTTGAGAGACGGTTCTTTTTTACGTATGGAGGAGCTTACGGCAGCAGATGAGTCCCGGGTAAGAGGGATTGTGTTTTGGATCAATCCCGATCCGGATGCCGTGGAGGGAAACAGAGGATGGCTGGTTAGCAAATATCCGATTGTAAATATGGGCAAATGGGCCGGAACCGACGGAGCAGATATTCAGGTGACGGATGCTACGTTTGAAACCTGGAAGGAGGCTGTGGAAGATACGATGGGGTGGAGCCATTGTCAAAAAGTGAAAGCGAGCGGCCGGTTGGGGTACGTACCGGCTATACAGGCGTGTTTAGAATATGATGGCGGAGGCTGGGCCGAGGAAAAAGGGAAATGGTATCTGCCGGCTTTGGGGCAATTGAGGTGTCTCGTAGCGGAATATGCCTTACTCGAGCGAACCTGGAAGAAAATATTTCCGGCATATCCTTCGTTTATCAATATTCTTTGTTGCAGTTCTTCAGAGGTAATGAGTACGGGAACGACGGATACGCGGTATGTGTGGGCGGTTGAATATGCAAATCCGCTTAAATGGGGTACTTTGTCAAAAATAAATAAGGGGTCGTCAGTGTCGGGATATATACCGGTAACTTCATTTTGAAGCGATGAGTAAAAGATATTATTATATAATGTGCTTTTTAGTTTTGCTGCCTTGCCTGGGGGCTGTCGCTCAAAGTGTTGGCAAGGGGAAGGGGGGAGGTTTATACCTGGAAGATCATGCCCGGGTGATCGGAACTGTGGTACACAGTAACCGGGCTGAAGACGGATTCGGTATTTATGGCGGAGATGTTGACGTGATCAATTGTACGGTTGCCGGCAATGCAATGGCTGACCGGATGCTGACCGGAATAAGGCCGGGGTATATCTATTGTGCCGACGGGAGTATCATCGACCGGGATACCTATCGGGCAAATCCTGGAGGAAAAGAGGCTGTCGGAATTGTTTTTTGGATAAACAGTGATTTGTATACTCCTTTGAAGGGGTATGTCGTGGCTTTGAGTCAGGAGGTGAAAGTGTGGGGAGACGGACCGTCACAAACGGAAGATTTCGAATATGCCGTTTTCGATACGGCGGCTTATGAGAATACCCGCTTGTGGGCAACCGTTAGTGAAGCCGCCCGGTATTGTAAGGAGTATACAGCCGGGACTTTTGCCGGTAACTGGGCGTTACCGGCCGGTTATCAGTTGGCGGCATTGTTTACGGCGTTGCCGGAAGTTGAAGCGACATTACAGGTACTTGAAGAGCAAGGGGTGGCTGTATCGCATTTTACGGAAGATTTTTATTGGAGCTCTTCGGAGACATCCGATATCGGAAATATGTGGGTATTGAATTTTGGGAAAGAAGGGGATGGTTCGGTTGGAGATATTATCGGTGCTTTTTCCCCACAGGCAGGTACTGCTCCGGCTATGGTACGGCCTGTATTTGCGTATTGATTTATAAGTGTATGTAACTATGATAAAGAGATTTGGTCTGGTAGCCCTTTGGGGAATATTGATCTTTTGCGGATTGACGGCTTGGGGGCAGGATGCCTCTGAAGCTGCTGTCAAATTGGGAAGTGGTGCGACTTTAAAAAATACGATCATCTGGGGGAATAAGGGTAAGCAGGTAGGGGACGGTGTTAACGGGGTCAATTGTTATATTCAGCTACCCGGTAAAGCGAGTCCTTTGTTTGTCGATTCATTGAATAACGATTTCCGTTTGATGAAAGATTCGCCTTGTATCGGAGCCGGAATAAACGATGTTTTGGGCACTATTTTTGGAAGTGATGCTTTGGATCTGTGGGGAAATAAGCGCTTTGTCGATATTATCGATATCGGAGCAAATGAATATACTTTTTATAAGGTTTATTTTGATATACCTTCCGATGTGGTCATCGAGTCTGTCCGGGATGCCGATAATTGTGATTCGACACATGTCGAGCCCGGGCATACCTATCAGTTTAAGGTCGATTTTAGTAAGATTGCCGGGATTACGGCAGATATGGTTACCGTGAAGATGCTTACCGGAGATAAAGAATTGAAGCCGGATATCAATAAGGTATATACCGTGTCGAATATCAACAATGATATCTATGTGGTGATTACTTTGAATCCGCCTATCGTCGTGACGGTCGAAATACCGGAACACGGACAACTTACGGCACAAGGCGATAAGATGACGATCCCGGATAAGTCGGTTTCACCTGCGACGTCTTCTATGGTGGTGGAGGAAAATGAAGTAATCCTGCTGGATACGGTTTCTGATCCGGGCTATTATTGTACCGATGTCTGGATGAAAAAGACCAAATCTGCGGAAGCAAAGGTATCGGTAAAGGATAAGGTCGGGGCCGGAAAAGGGGTGAAGATCGGAACTGAAGACATTACATTCAGTGCTGCTTTTAGTCCGCGTTCTTATCCGGTGAAGTTGAAAGTCAATGACAGGACGATGGGAGGATTGACTGTGGTGAATAAAAAGACTGCCGCGAGTTATTCTTTGGCAGCCGGAGTGAGTGAATTTAGCCAGGCTGTTGAATATGCTTCCGATTTGACATTCGACATCCAGGCTGTAAAAAATACAGGATATAGTGTAAAGTCGATAAAAGTATACGATATCGACGGTAGCAGTAACCCGGAAGACTTGACGAATGCGACGGATAAAGTGACAGATATGCGTATCGGCGGAATGGTCGTGGAAGTGATTTATGAACCGGAGCAATGTATCGTATCCTGGTATTGTACAAACGGGAATCTGACATTGGATAAAGGAGGTGTTCCGGAAAGTATTACGGGTGGAGGTTACAAAGTGAACTTACCTTATAATACCCTGATAACGATTACTCCGGTCGGGAATACCGGCTATCAGTATAAAACAGGCACATTGACGGCTCAACCGACGGGTGAGACGGAACAGACGGTTACCGGTTCCCAATGGATGGTCACAAAGAATACGGTATTGTCGGCCGAGTTTGAGCCGAAGAAATATCTGGTGACGATAACGGCACAAGGATTACCCGCAGACATAACCGATTTTTATACAACCGATCCGGGATTGGGGGTTGATCATTTGGTAACACATGGTTCCGGAGTTGTTATTCATGCTAAAAATCCGGAAGGTTATATCTGTAAGAAGATAACGGTAAATGGTGTGGAACGGGGCGTAGAAAATGTTACTTTATCGGATATTGTGGTAGATAAAAATGTCGAGTTGTTTTTTGAGCGAAAAGGCTATGCTATTACATATGTGAATGTAACTCCGGAATACGGGGATTTGACTGTTGCCTTGAAAGATAAGGACGCGGCCGTATGGACACCTTTTGTTGTAAGTCCGGGAAAGGCTTATTATGGGGATGCAATAAAGATTTCGACGACTGCCCAAACGCATTATAAGCTGAAATCATTGAAAGTGAAGGTGGGGGCTGATGCCGAAATGGAATTAAAAGATGCTGGTGCTTACACTCTGAATAAAGTTGAGTCGGATGTGAGGATTACCGCCGAGTTTGAGCCTGAGTTGTATACTGTTACTTTGCGTAAAAAGAGCGGAGTCGGTTTGTATCCGGATAAGGGTGCTGTCCGGTTGGTCGATCAAACAGGTGCAGATCGCTTGACGGTAGCGGAAACCGTTACGACGGATGTTACGGCACAGGTGCCGTATGGTACGCGCTTGACGATGATTCCGGCTTGTGTGCATGGGTATTCCGTTACCCAGCTGGATACACTTGTCGCACCGCATCCGGAAGGAAGTATTTTGGATGAAGGGGGATTTGTTGTTACAAGTGACGTTACCGTTTTGGTCGGTATCGGGAATACGACACCCCAATATACGATCAGTTGGGGTATCGATGAAATAAGCGGTAGCGGGAACGCGTTGAAGGTGTATAAAACTACAGAGGGAGATATTGTGAAAGGGGCGGCGTATGATGTAAATACCGAGTTGCAAATTGAGCCTGTGCAGGCAGCAACAGATACTTTATTGTATATTCGTGATCAGAGTGGGAATAATGTGACGTCTCCGTATACGCTGATCCGGAATACCGTGTTGACAGCTAAATTTGTCCGGAAATGTACGGTTAGAATCAATGCTCTGACAGGAGCTACTATCACTGTAAGTAAAGACGGGACGGTATTGGCCGATGGTGCAGTCGTGCCTGCGGGTGCCGTATTGCAAGCTGTAATAACGGCTGCAGACGGGTCTGTGGGATGTGAAACGCTTACGGTAGACGGAAATAACTTGTGGGTCGGAACAATCAGTACAGTCGCTGCACCGCCCTCAACTTCCGGAAATGTAAATTACACTATCCCCGAAACGCATACTGGCGGAGAAATCTGGTTTGGGGGGAGTGCCGAAACGTATTATAAGGTGAAATACACTCAATCTGTATACGGTAGCTTGAGTGTAGTAGCGAAAACGAATGTCCTGACTGCCGGAACACAATACTGGTATCGGAAGGGTGCTCAGGTGAAGATTGTGGCTACAGAGACAGAGGTCGGTTATCAGTTGAATGCTGCGCATAAGGTGGTTAACAACGGAGTTACTCCTGCCGAAGATATTTCATTGTCGGCCGTGGGTACTCCGGCTACAGTTTATCAATATACATACGCTGGTCTCGACCGGAATCTGGATTTGTCGACGACGTTTGAGAGGAAAGCGTATGAAGTTCAGTTGTTATTGGAAGGTGTGGTAACTGTACCGGCGGGCGGTAGTGTACAATGGACGGGAGGAGATGTTACCGTCACTACCCAGGGAACTACGAACGTGAAGCATGGCGACCGCCTGACTTGTCAGGTTGTTGCTCCTGACGGTTTTTCGGTGGAGATTATACACAAGCCTTCGGAGATATGTAAAACAGGAACCGGAACGTTTAGTTATGAGACGTCTGCGGTTGTACAACCGGAGGTTTATGCCGTGAAATTTGTCAAGCGTTATCAGGTATATTACGGAGCTACAGTGACGAAGGTCACCCGGGAAAACGGGACGGTTGTCAATAACGGGGATTTTGTCGATGCGGGAGAAATATTGAAAGCTTATTCGGCAACACCGACGACAGGGCAGGTATGTACTAAAATAACGGTACAAAAATATGCCGTTCCGAATACTGATTATGGGAATAGCCTGGAGACGGATAAGAAACCGGACGGGACGGTCGAGTTTACGTTTACAATGCCCGCGGATGATGTCCGGGTAGAGGCTGAGTTTGAAAAACTGAAATATGATTTGACCTTAAGTTTGAATGCTCCGGCCGGGGCTGCGACGCCGAAAGTCGTAAAAATCGAAGGAGGACTTGATATATCGGTATCAGCCGGAACACAGGTATTGTCGTACGGCGATATGTTAAAGGTGACCATTACATTGTCACCTGTGAGTGTCGGTAGTCTGGATACCTGGTTTGAAGTGAAATCGTTAACCGCTAGGATGGGCGGAAGGAATGTCGACCTTGGCTTTTCCTCTTCTGATTTGGATTTTGTATATAGCTTTACGATTCCGGTAACGAATCATGTCGATATAGCAGCGGAAGTGGTGCGGCGGACCAAGACATTGACGGTACAGGTTACCCCTCCGGATTCGGATTTTAAAGTGAAGGTTCAGATAGACGGAGGTGTTCCCCAATATTATCAGGCCAGCTATACGAGGGTACAGGTGCCTGTCGGGGCTACAGTGGAGGCTTGGGTAGAGGCGGGCATTGGAGCTCCGGAAGGATACGAGTTGCATCTTTTTCCCGGTACGGGCCGGAAAGAGACCCATATTTTGACGACAATGCCTTTGAACAGTGAATTGTCTCTGTATGCGGAATTCACATTAAAGCAATATCCGCTGAATATTGTTGCTATTCCTCAGGATGGAGGCTCGGTCAAGGTGACGGATACGAAGGGGAATAATTATACACAAGGAAAATATTCGGTAGAACACGGTACGGATCTGAATCAGATAACGGTGGCGGAGGCGGATCTATATTATCATTTTGACAAGATTACCGGTTATATGGGAGGTGTAGACCGCTTGTTGGGACAAACTTCTCCTTATCATGTGGATCATATTACCGATTCTGTCGGAATCGAGGCTCATTTTTCACGGAGATACCGGATTGTAAGAGGTAGCGTAACGGCCGGAACGTTGACGATACATGAAGCGGGTACGGTTAAGGATGCTGTCGGTCAATATTATGCTGCCGGTCAATCTTTTGCTGTAAAGATGACTCCGGTCAGTGACGCTTATGTCTGTACAAATGCCGTTGTTTATTTTCCGGGCTCAGCTATTGCTTCTCAGGCGTTGACCTGGGATGCGGAAGGGAATGCCGCGTATACCATACCGGCGGGATTGACTGCCAAAGATGTTGCTTTCTCCGTGACTTTTGAGAAAAAAGAATATCGGGTTACTTTGAAAAAGCTTCCGGCTGAAGGGGGAGAGGCTGAAATTTGGAACGGTGTGAATAGCGGTGGAGGAACTCTTTTATTGCATTTGGGACAAGCCGATGTCGATACCGAAGTATCGGTAGCAGGCGTTGCCCATGGTTCGGTGCTTCATTTCTATACGACTCCGAATGCACCGGACTGGGAGGAGGCTGCTAAGTTTACCGGATCCAATACACCTTATACCGGAGCTGTAACCGTTATGAGCGATACGTTGTTTACGGTACATTTCGGCCGGTTATATACGTTGACTTTCGGTCCGAATATAACAGTGCAGGCGGCAGATGGCAGTAAAGTGTATCATACCGGAGAAAAGATTCCGGAAGGGAAAGTACTGGTTGCGAGAGCTGAATTGACGGGACATGACTGTACGAGTTTGACGGCGACGAAGGATGGGGGAGCATATCTGGCCTGGACGGATACGGACGGTGACGGTAGTATTGAGGAGACTTTCAGTATGCCGGCCGGGGATGTGGATATACAGGGAACGTTCCAACCGAAGAAATTTAAGGTAAAGATAGAGCATCAACCCGATATACAGGCGTTTAATATATTAGACGTTTATGTTATGCCGGGTGGAGCGGCACCGGATTTCAAGGTAGACCGGGCAAACGGTTCATTGGCGGAATATTTGTCTACTCTGCGTTTGGACTTGTCTACTTTACAATTGCATCCCTGGTACGAGGGACCGGTAACGGTGACGGCTGTTATGCATGGAGATCCGACGGTTTATGATTTGCAGGTAAATAATGTCGTGGTAAAAGACAGTGTAACCATTACGGCAAGGGCTCACCGGAAAAGTAAACAATTGAATATTGTTTTGCAGCAGGAAAGCGGGGCAAACGGTAATCAGGTGGTTGTACAATTGGAAGACGGTACACAGCATACTTTTACGGCTGACGGTAGTATTACCGTTGATGTCGGCGCTCCTGTTGAGATATGGACGATGGATGCAGAAGGTTGTAAAACCGTTTTGCTTTCCGCTAATGACGGGATAACGACACCGGTTACGAATGCTCCTTTTACGTTAAGTCTGGTCAATATGCCGGACTTCAATGTGACGGTGACAGCTCGCTTTGAATTCAAGCGTTATCCGGTTTACTATACGACGAATCCGGGCGGACGCCTTGTAGTCGACAAAATTTTTAACGGTGTTGCGGAAGGTACTGTGGTTCATTCGGGAGATGAGGTAAAACATTTTACAGAACTGACGGTTCGGGTTGAACCGGAAAGTCAAAGCTGGCAGTTGGTACCCGGAAGTTTTATTACCAGAATGGGAGGAGTTGCGATGACCGATCCGGCTTATGTAGCTTCTGTCAGTGCTGCCGTAAATATAGACGCGAGCTTTGAGCGGATTTATGAAGTACGGAAAGAAACTACCGATCCGACAGAAGGAATATTGGAGGTTTCCCGTGCGGATACCAATGCCGTTGGTCATCGCTATCCGGCGGGTACAACTCTTAAAGTGAAAGCGGAGCCTCAAACCGGTTATGAAGTTGTGGGACTGACGATGAATGGGGAAGCGCAAACGGTATTGCCGGAGGGAGGTGAAGTTATTTGTACGATACCGGGAGGTAATTTATCTGTGGACAGTGTTGTTTTCCATGTTGAATACGCATTGAAAAAGTATGATGTCACCTTTGTTGTCAAGGGAGAAGGGACGATGGAGGTCAACGGATTAGCCGGCGGAGTGCTGCAACTTGCGTCTAATTCGAATAAGAGTCGCAGAACCGAGCATTTTACTTTATTGGATGTGGTTGTAAATCCCCTGTCAGCGGCTTATCTGATTGAATCTTTTACAATAAACCGGGCGGACGGAACTTCGGTTTCGATAAGCGGGAATCAGACAACTGTGGAGATCACCGGAAAAACCGACATTGTCGTTGAATTCCGGAAATATTATTGGATTACCTATGAACAGCCGCAACACGGTGTATTGAATGTGATGGAGAGCGGTAAGGCGGTAGGACAATATGCGCGTTATCCCGGATTGACGGCTTTTGACGTTTGGGTCGAACCGGAGGAAGGTTATGAAGTGGAGGATTTGACATGGAATGAAGGAAATGTTGTCAATAATACGGTTATGTTGCCGAAAGAGGATGCTTTGTATGATACTGTACGGATCAAGGCCCGTATGAGGATCATACCGTGTAAGCTGGTGGTTGTGCAACCGGATAGCGGGTTTATCAAAGTGGAACGTATGGATGAATATGGAAACTGGGTAAGCCTGGATGTCAGTTCACCTGTAACTTTGGATTATTGGACACAGATTCGGGTAAAGTCGGATGTTTATAATCCTGCCGGTTATGAAGTGAAAGACGTTCTGGTTAACGGACAACCCCACCCACAGGGAGAGATTTGGACAATGCGTGGAGAAACCCGTGTGGAAGCCGTCGTAGCACCGCGTCTTTATACAATTGATTATGCCGATCCGCAGTTCGGGCATTTACAGATCGAGACGCCGGACGGCACTGTCAAGCCCGGAGACAAGGTACCTTATCGTACGCCTTTGACTATAGCTGCTGTGCCGGATGATCCGGAAGGATATGAGGTTATTGAGGTGAAAGTAAACGGACAGGAAATAGAGAATGAAGATTTCTGGATCGTATTGGAAAATACGACGATCTCAGCGGTTATCAAAATTCGTCAATGGACGGTATCGTCTTTTGTAACCGGTAAAGGAACGCTGGATTTGCTTTTGCCTGATGGAACAGCGGTACAATCTCCTTCGGATATTATCGATCATTATACGGTATTACGGATAAAACCGGTGGCCGATCCGGGCTGGAAGTTGTATTCCCTGGAAATAGACGGGGCAGAGATGTTGCCGGACAGTACCATTACGATTACCCGGGATGCTCAGGTTACTGCTGTATTCCGGGAACGGGAAACTTATTTATTCCCGGTAGCCTTTACGCCGAATGGAGACGGATACAACGATAATTGGGAAATTTCCGGTTTGTGGCAGGCACCGGAGAATACGTTGGAAATTTTTAACCGGGATCAGCAAAGTTTATATAAGGCGGCTCCTTATATGAACGAGTGGAACGGTACGACAGATAATGGGAAGATATTACCGGCAGGGACCTATGTCTATAAATTTACAGATGGACAGGGGGGTGTTTATATGGGCTTGGTTTCTATTGTAAGAAATTAATTATGAGATATATCGTTTCCATTTGCTTGTGTTTTTTTGCCTTGCTGAGTGAGGGCAATAACGTACGTATTGTGGGAACGGTCAAGACTCCGCAAAGCGGTATAGAGGGGGACATCGTGAGCGTATATTTTACGCTGGAGTGGGAAAATTCATGGCGTGACAGTTATAACCATGATGCCGTTTATGTTACGCTGCGGTATAAGTTTATGAACGCTAGTCCGGAGATCTGGTATCCGCTTTGCATTTCGGACGAGGGCAACAGTGCAGACAACGGTTTTGTCTGCGACGTAGCTCCGGGCCAGACGGCGGGCCGTAATGTGGGTGTATTCATATACCGGAGTAAGGCCGGAACGGGAATTTCCCGCACGAACGTTGTTCTGAAGTGGGATCTTTCGACCACCGGTGGTAAGGTACAGCCTGGAACGGTAGGAATGGGTCAGATCATCCTGGCCTGTACGGGCATCGAGATGGTTTATATTCCGCGTGGTGCTTTCCGTTTGGGAGACAAGGCGTATACTGACGGTACGCAGTCTTCACGTACTTTTTACCGTCCTGAAGTTTTTATTCCCCGGTCCTGGGACCTTGTAGATACGTGCTATTACATAGAGACGAACCCTAACAGTCCGGTATCGCCTTACCTTGCGGCTAACCGTGTGAACGACCTTACGAACAGTGAGACGAACGCTTGGGTGGGTCATCCGAGCGAGAGCACACTAACCTGGACGATCGATTTCCGTAAGCGTCCGGACGGAACGGAGACGGGCTGGCCCGGTGATCCTTACGGTAAGGGTCCGACGGTCCGTTACCTGAGCATCGAGTCTATTCCCGGCCGGGTTCCAGCTAAATGGAAGCTCTGGGCTGCTAACGACGATGTTCCCGGTAGCTGGGGTACGGAACCCATTTATACGGGTACGGGCAGTGACTGGGTGACGAGCCTGGAACGAGTTTATCCGGGCACGAAAGCAGTCAAAGTGACGAATCCGGGCAATTACCGTATGTACCGTATCGAGGTATCGCGCAGCGATATGCCTGGGGGTAAATCTCCTGTGATCAAGTCAGTCTCGATGACGGAGCACGACCTTTCCCGTGACTATGACAATACCTTTCTGATCGATACGAGCACGACACTCCTTGGAGGATTGCGTGGTCTGAACGGTCTGGATGACGGGGAGACGTGGCCTTCCTCGGAGACGGTTCTGGGCAGTGACTACCCGAACGGTTATAGTGCGTTTTATGTGATGAAATACGAGATGTCGCAGGATCAGTACTGCGGCTTTCTGAATATGATAGGGGCCCGTGAACGGGAAAACCGTACGGTCGGCGAACGTCTCCGTAGTTTTTCAGCCCGTGATTATGTTTTCGGCGGTGACCGTAAACATGCTTCCAACCGCAACGGAATCGTAATCAGTACGCGTAATGTAACGGGCGATACGGTAAGTTTTGCCTGTGATCTCGATCCGGAAACACCTGTTTCCCTGGATGGGGACGGCTTGCCTCTGGCTTGCAATTACCTGACGGTAAGCGATATGCTTGCCTATGCATCCTGGGTTGGTTTGCGTCCCCTTACAGAGTTGGAGTACGAGCGTCTTTGCCGCGCCCCCTATCCTTATGTACCGGAGCCTTTCGAGTGTTCTTGGGGTACGACGGTAGCACAGGCCCCCGGGAGTTTGTCTGAGGGTGGTAAGACGAATGAGAGTGTGAGCAGCGGTAATGTGAATTACGGTAACCGAATCGGTGGTCCTTTGCGGGTGGGTATTTTTGCGCGTACCGGTGGTAGTCAGGAGTCTTCGGGTAGCAGTTTCTGGGGTGTTCAGGACCTGAGCGGTAATCTGAATGAGATTTATTATAATGCGAATGCAGCCGGGCGTAAGTTTAAGGGGACGAAGCACGGTAACGGCGATTTGGCAGGTTTATCGACGGTAAACGGCTGGGGTTGGGTAACGGATGCGGCCTGTTTCGGATTGCGCGGAGGGAGTTTCCGTTCTGGTTCTCCTACGGATTTGTCCGGTTCCAACCGTCAGTATGCCAGCCGTTATATTACGGATATCGATGCGCGTGATTCGACAGTGAGCTTCCGTCTGGGTCGTAGTTGTTCTGCCGGACCGGTATTGGAGAGCGAGCTGGTTTTGGAGGACGGTCGTATTCTCGGGACGGGTAGTATGAGCGATACGGTTTGCAGCGGTAGCGACTATAAGATTTTGGGTAATGAGCCTTCTGGGGATTACAGTGTCAGTTACCTTTGGTACAAGAGTGAGAACCGTGGGCGCAGCTGGGATTTACTTGACGGGGAGTGTGGCCGTGACCTTCAGGTTTACGGATTGGAGAACCGCGGTATGTCTGCGGGGGAGGTTCGTGATTACTGGTACCGCCGTCGTGTCATCCGTGATAACAGTGACGGGTTAAGCGGAATCGTCAAGCTTGTTGTAGTGGACCCTGATTACCGTATCAGCCGTTTGCGTGATACGATTGACGGTTACGGCAAGGGTGGTGGTATAACGGTGACGACCCAGTATACGAGTCGTTTTACGTGGCGTTACCTGGCAACTGGTCAGGAGCTTAGAGCAACGGAGGAGAGTGCTCTCCGGAGTTATTTTCTGCCTCGTTACAAGGATTTTACGGAGGATACGACGCATGCGGTTTACGGCACGAAGACGATCATGGTGACGATTAATGTGGGGGGAGCGTGTGAGCGGAGCGAGGTGATAGCGCTGGATGTGGTGAATACGATGGATAAGGATTTGATGAAGGTGAAGGATTTCGGTAGTTACCGTGGTTGGGCTGACGGTACGTATGCTCCTTCGGCGGAGGGTTACCGTCGTCCGGGTGGAGGTTATGAGTACCGCGGGGATATCGGGAGCGGTGTTTACCGTATTGATCCGGACGGTCGTGACGGTCCGATCGAGCCTTTCGATGTGTATTGCGATATGGTGACGGATAACGGTGGGTGGATGTTGGTGATGATGGGGGCTCCGGGAAGTACGACATTCAGATATAGTAGTGGATATTGGACAAATAATACTTTATTGAATGAGCGGGTGTTCGATATAAATGCGAATGTGGATGTAAAAAACAAGGCATTTTTATACTGTCCCGTAAAGCAGACTTTTGCGCGTATGACAATGGATGCCAACCAGAAAAGTATGGATTTTTTTGAGACGATAAGCCGGGCAAATTGTATTGCTTTGTTTTCTAATTTGACTTATTTGAATAAGCAGGATATTTATAGTGTTATTGCAAATTATAATTTGGATGTTTTACTGGGAGGCTCCTGGCAGCGGGGAAATCCGCAGTCGGGTTTTGCTATTACAGGAGGGGGTGGGGTCAGATACGGTATTATTGCCAACCAAACCAGTGAAACGGGGACGAGTAATGCCTGGACTCATGATAGTTCTGTTGGTATCGGGCTGGTGAGTTACGGAGGTGGAGCTTATGCATCTCATGGAAATACGGCGGCTTTATCGACGAATCGCAGCGGACGTTTTTGGTTTTATATCAGATAGTTTATGAAAAGATATATCGTTTCCATTTGTTTGTGTTTTTTTGCCTTGCTGAGTGAGGGCAATAACGTACGTATTGTGGGAACGGTCAAGACTCCGCAGAGTGGTATTGAGGGGGACATCGTGAGTGTATATTTTACGCTGGAGTGGGAAAATTCATGGCGTGACAGCTATAACCATGACGCCGTTTATGTTACGCTGCGGTATAAGTTTATGAACGCGAGTCCGGAGATCTGGTATCCGCTTTGCATCTCGGACGAGGGCAACAGTGCAGACAACGGTTTTGTCTGCGACGTAGCTCCGGGCCAGACGGCGGGCCGTAATGTGGGTGTATTCATATACCGGAGTAAGGCCGGAACGGGAATTTCCCGCACGAACGTCGTTCTGAAGTGGGATCTTTCGACAACCGGTGGTAAGGTACAGCCTGGAACGGTAGGAATGGGTCAGATCATCCTGGCCTGTACGGGCATCGAGATGGTTTATATTCCGCGTGGTGCTTTCCGTTTGGGAGACAAGGCGTATACTGACGGTACGCAGTCTTCGCGTACTTTTTACCGTCCTGAAGTTTTTATTCCCCGGTCCTGGGACCTTGTAGATACGTGCTATTACATAGAGACGAACCCTAACAGTCCGGTATCGCCTTACCTTGCGGCTAACCGTGTGAACGACCTTACGAACAGCGAGACGAACGCTTGGGTGGGTCATCCGAGCGAGAGCACACTAACCTGGACGATCGATTTCCGTAAGCGTCCGGACGGAACGGAGACGGGCTGGCCCGGTGATCCTTACGGTAAGGGTCCGACGGTCCGTTACCTGAGCATCGAGTCTATTCCCGGCCGGGTTCCAGCTAAATGGAAGCTCTGGGCTGCTAACGACGATGTTCCCGGTAGCTGGGGTACGGAACCCATTTATACGGGTACGGGCAGTGACTGGGTGACGAGCCTGGAACGAGTTTATCCGGGCACGAAGGCAGTCAAAGTGACGAATCCGGGCAATTACCGTATGTATCGTATCGAGGTATCGCGCAGCGATATGCCTGGGGGTAAATCTCCTGTGATCAAGTCAGTCTCGATGACGGAGCACGACCTTTCCCGTGACTATGACAATACCTTTCTGATCGATACGAGCACGACGCTCCTTGGGGGATTGCGTGGTCTGAACGGTCTGGATGACGGGGAGACGTGGCCTTCCTCGGAGACGGTTCTGGGCAGTGACTACCCGAACGGTTATAGTGCGTTTTATGTGATGAAATACGAGATGTCGCAGGATCAGTACTGCGGCTTTCTGAATATGATAGGGGCCCGTGAACGGGAAAACCGTACGGTCGGCGAACGTCTCCGTAGTTTTTCAGCCCGTGATTATGTTTTCGGCGGTGACCGTAAACATGCTTCCAACCGCAACGGAATCGTAATCAGTACGCGTAATGTAACGGGCGATACGGTAAGTTTTGCCTGTGATCTCGATCCGGAAACACCTGTTTCCCTGGATGGAGACGGCTTGCCTCTGGCTTGCAATTACCTGACGGTAAGCGATATGCTTGCCTATGCATCCTGGGTTGGTTTGCGTCCCCTTACAGAGTTGGAGTACGAGCGTCTTTGCCGCGCCCCCTATCCTTATGTACCGGAGCCTTTCGAGTGTTCGTGGGGTACGACGGTAGCACAGGCCCCCGGGAGTTTGTCTGAGGGTGGTAAGACGAATGAGAGTGTGAGCAGCGGTAATGTGAATTACGGTAACCGAATCGGTGGTCCTTTGCGGGTGGGTATTTTTGCGCGTACCGGTGGTAGCCAGGAGTCTTCGGGTAGCAGTTTCTGGGGTGTTCAGGACCTGAGCGGTAATCTGAATGAGATTTATTATAATGCGAATGCAGCCGGGCGTAAGTTTAAGGGGACGAAGCACGGTAACGGCGATTTGGCAGGTTTATCGACGGTAAACGGCTGGGGTTGGGTAACGGATGCGGCCTGTTTCGGATTGCGCGGAGGGAGTTTCCGTTCAGGTTCCCCTACGGATTTGTCCGGTTCCAACCGTCAGTATGCCAGCCGTTATATTACGGATATCGATGCGCGTGATTCGACAGTGAGCTTCCGTCTGGGTCGTAGTTGTTCTGCCGGACCGGTATTGGAGAGCGAGCTGGTTTTGGAGGACGGTCGTATTCTCGGGACGGGTAGTATGAGCGATACGGTTTGCAGTGGTAGCGACTATAAGATTTTGGGTAATGAGCCTCCTGGGGATTATAGTGTCAGTTACCTTTGGTACAAGAGTGAGAACCGTGGCCGCAGCTGGGATTTACTTGACGGGGAGTGTGGCCGTGACCTTCAGGTTTACGGATTGGAGAACCGTGGGATGTCTGCGGGGGAGGTTCGTGATTACTGGTACCGCCGTCGTGTCATCCGTGATAACAGTGACGGGTTAAGCGGAATCGTCAAGCTTGTTGTAGTGGACCCTGATTACCGTATCAGCCGTTTGCGTGATACGATCGACGGTTACGGCAAGGGTGGTGGTATAACGGTGACGACCCAGTATACGAGTCGTTTTACGTGGCGTTACCTGGCAACTGGTCAGGAGCTTAGAGCAACGGAGGAGAGTGCTCTCCGGAGTTATTTTCTGCCTCGTTACAAGGATTTTACGGAGGATACGACGCATGCGGTTTACGGCACGAAGACGATCATGGTGACGATTAATGTGGGGGGAGCGTGTGAGCGGAGCGAGGTGATAGCGCTGGATGTGGTGAATACGATGGATAAGGATTTGATGAAGGTGAAGGATTTCGGTAGTTACCGTGGTTGGGCCGACGGTACGTATGCTCCTTCGGCGGAGGGTTACCGTCGTCCGGGTGGAGGTTATGAGTACCGCGGGGATATCGGGAGCGGTGTTTACCGTATTGATCCGGACGGTCGTGACGGTCCGATCGAGCCTTTCGATGTGTATTGCGATATGGTGACGGAAGGCGGGGGATGGACGCTTGTTGTCGCCCAATATGAAAATAATCCGATTTTGGATTGGAATCAGGGAATCCGGGCAGATTACGATCCGACTTTAGCTTCGAAAATAAGTTTTGTACTGAATACCTCTCAGATACCGTCTCATACTTATACGGCATTCGGAAAAGATTTGGATCCGACATTTGTCGGGTACAGTAAAATGAAATATACTACCGGTAATCTGAATTACAGGAGTCCGACTTTATTGAATTTGAAAACAGGAAATACATATTTCCAAGTGTATAGGAATACAGCAAATTATTACAATGGGCACGACCCGGAATCGAGCCTTTATAATACTTCTGGCTGGAATAACACTCTTACTTACGATCAGACCGGGGGAATAAAATATAGTTGGGCATTTGCTCCGAGGAATAGTGATCCGGCTCAGCGTGGGTATGCGATGAATGGGTATGTTGGAGGGGCTGTTCAGGGGAATGCCTGGACCGTATGGGTGAAATGATATGTGAATACCCTGATAAGTAATTAAAAATGTAATGGATCATGAAAACAAGCAAGTTGGTTTGTATCTTTTTTTGTTTGCTTTCTTTTTCGGTGTTTGGCGATAACCTCCGGTTGGATCACGTGAAATTATTGTCCGTGTCCGAAGGTTCGGCGGATATTGAAGTAACGTTGAAATGGTCCAATTCGTGGCGTAATCTGTACAATAACGATGCCGTTTATCTTTTCGGGAAGTTCCTTACGAAGCCCATCGAGGGCTGGCATCATATCTTCTGGTCGGAGGATGCTTCTGCACATACGGCGGAAGAGGGGTATGCCTGTGAGGTTCTGAACGGGGGCCGGGGTCTTGTGATTTACCGGACGACGGAGGGCTCGGGTCCTTCGGAGGTGCGTCTGCGTTTGCGGTGGTTGCTTTCGGGTAATTCCCAATATCCTGTTGCAGCCTCTTCTTTGCAGTCGGGTGATATACCATACAGCCTGCAAGGTCTGGAGATGGTTTATGTTCCGACCTCCCCCTTTTATGCCGGAGACGGTGTTTCTTCGGGTAGTTTTTCTTCGCCTGCCTTCGGGGTATTTCCTTCAGAATACGATATAATCGGAACGAACAGTAATTTCAGTTATTCGGGTAATGGCAGCGAGAGTGCAGCGAGTCATGCAAACCGTGCTGCAGACCGTTACAATCAGGGTGTTTATACTTCTTCTTCTCGTCACGATTGGTGCGGTACCGTTTTTCCGTCTTACTGGACTGTCGACTTCAAGAGTTCGCGTCGCATACTTTATTTCGGTGTTTCTGGCATATTCGGCAGCATGTATAATGCGGGTCCTTCCGGGACGTGGTATCTGGAAGGTTCGGCGGACAATAAGACCTGGGATGATTTGTGGCACGGAGGGCCAGAGTACTGGAGCGAATCGTCGGAGTCTTATCCTGTTCAGCAGGTGTTGCGTGTGGCTCGTCCCGGTGATTACCGTTACTACCGGATCCGTGTGGATGCGGCCCGTAATGCTGGGGTATGGAACAATATCCGTATCTCGAATGTTTCGATGACGGATACGGATTTGTCGGCTGTTTACACTTCGGGTCCTGTTTTGGTTGACGGTCTTTCCCTTCCTTTGCCTTCTTCCTATCCGAGTGGTGTTCGTGGTTTTTATGCAATGAAATACGAGCTGACACAGGAGCAGTATGTTAGCTTTCTGAACCAGCTTCCCCGTCCGGCGCAGTATGAGCGTACGATCGGTGGTTATCTGGATAAGCTTTCGGAGGGAGATTATGTTTTCGGCACCGACCGCAGCCGTGCTTCCCACCGTAACGGAATCGTTCTTCACGAGCGTAATATCAATAATGGTTTACCGTATGTATTTGCTTGCGATCTGAACCGTTCGGATCTGGCGAACGGTCTTTCTGACGGTCAGTCGTTATCCTGTAATTATCTGAGTGTCGGTGATTTGCTTAGTTATGCGGAGTGGAGCGGTCTTCGTCCGTTGAGCGAGTTGGAATACGAGAAGATGTGCCGTGGGTATTATCCTGGTTTGCCTTTGGGTGGCGAGTATGCCTGGGAGGGAACTTCTTCCGTAAAGTTGAGCGGCATATCGGGGGGAGGTACAGAGCGTGAATCCGTGAATGGCAGCGGAGATAATGTGAATGTGGACAATGCTTTGGACGGTCCTGTCCGTGCAGGTTTGTTTGTGCGTGGAGATGACCGTCATACGACGGGTATTTCTTTTTGGGGTATTTCGGATTTAAGCGGTAATGTGAGCGAGATTTATTGCAATGCGGAGGTTTACGGCCGTCAGTTGAAGCGTGGAGTTCACGGTAGCGGAGAGGTGGAAGAGAACGGAGATGCGAGGGTCGTAGAGACGGACTGGCCCCGTGTCGTATCGGCTTACGGCGTCCGTGGCGGCGATTTTCAGTCACCCTTGTCTTGTCTTTCGGTCTCGGATCGTAGTATGGCAGTGGATTACTTTTCTGATTTTTCGGATCGTAAGGCAACGGTGGGTTTACGGTTGGGGATTACGCAGGAACCGGTTTCTTTTCCTTCTGTGTTAACCCTGGAGAGTGGGCGTCAGTCGGGTAGTGCAATTGTGTATGATACTTTATGTAACGACCGGATTTATCGGATCGAAGGGAATAGTGGGGGTGTTGAAGGAGAAGAATGTCAATACTTATGGTACCATAAACGGGATGATGAAAACGTTTGGCTTCAGATTGAAGGTGCATCTCAGTCCGGTTTGGAATTGAGCCATCTGACGGAAGGTTTGGAAGCGAACCGGGTATATCGTTTTTATTACAAGCGTATTGCATATACTCCCAACGGGATCAGTGAAAGCGGAGTTGTCGGTTTGTTGGTCAGTTACGGTTATCGTTTTGACCGTTTGAGGGATACTCTGATACCCTGTATGTCTTCACCCGGTTTTGAGGTAACGACTCCTTTACCGGCTGTATTCGATTGGTATTGCACGGATAACGACAGGAAGCTACAACCTGCTTCCTCTTCCGAAACCCGGAGTCATTATGCTCTTTCGACGGATGATTTGAGAGTTGCAGAGGAACAACCCAGTGGAGTATACGCTATAGATGTAAGTATACGGATGGCGGAATGTAGTTACCGGGAAAGGCTTGAGGTGTTGGCTATTCCGGGAACTTCCGATCCTTTTCCCAAGGGGGCTGAGTCGTTTAGTTATAATACGGGTAATCAATATACGGTAAGTCATGCATGGGGAGGACGGGATACGTGGAGTTGGAAGCTATACAGTGGTCTCCGTGCGAACCAGATAGACCCAAAGACGGGTGTGATAAGCGGGAAAGTAGATACGATGTGTCGTATCACAGTAGGGTTGGTCTGTGAAGATTGTCCGGATGTGGAGTGGAAAAAGGAAATGAAGGAAATTCGCATATACGGTTATACCGGAAATTACCAGACCGTAAATTTGTTGCCTGCGGAATATATTATGGAATGTTGGGGGGCCAGAGGATCGCAGTCTAGGGCTGATAATAATTTGACAGGTACGCCAGGATACGGTGGTTATGCTTATGGTGAATTGCCCTTGCCGGATGGAGAAAAATTTTTTTTGTATGTAGGTGGGGCTGCCGGGACGCCATCTGCTAAGGTTGGGGGGGCCGGAGGATGGAATGGCGGAGCAACCGGCGGTGGTGATTATGATGATGATGCTGGAGGCGGTGGTGGTGGTGCCACAGATATTCGTTTAATAGCAGGTAATTTATATTCCCGGATTATGGTTGCCGGTGGTGGTGGCGGATGTGGTTGGGGAGTTACCGGAGGCGGTGGTGGTGGAGTCAACGGGAGTTCGGGTAGTGTTGGTGGAGGAAGTCAGACGTCTGGAGCTTCTTTGGGAAGCGGTAGTGCCGGCGGTTACGGCGGTAACGGTTATTATGGTGGCGGTGGCGGCGGCGGCGGCTACTACGGCGGTTATGGTGGGGGAAGAAGTGGCGGTAGCGGTGGTGGAGGTTCAGGGTTCGTTTCCGGATATTCCGGTTGTAATGCCGTTAATGCTGCAGGAAGCCATATGGGGAAACCGGAACATTACAGCGGATATGTTTTTAAAAATACCCGTATGCAGAATAGTCAGAGGAATGGAAACGGACAGATACGCATCTCCGTGAAATAATGGTCTGTATAGGTTTGGAAGACCGTATTTTAAAGAGCATTCAGGGCAGATTTCGTTTGGGATCATACTGTTTTAGTATTATTTGGGTTTATTACCTGGTAACCTTATAAAAATGAAGAAATTAATCTGTTTTTGCTTTTGCTTGTTTTCTCTGACAGCGTGGGGGGATAATCTCCGGTTGGATCACGTGAAATTATTGTCCGTGTCCGAAGGTTCGGCGGATATTGAAGTAACGTTGAAATGGTCTAATTCGTGGCGTAATCTGTACAATAACGATGCCGTTTATCTTTTCGGGAAGTTCCTTACGAAGCCCATCGAGGGCTGGCATCATATCTTCTGGTCTGAGGATGCTTCTGCACATACGGCGGAAGAAGGGTATGCCTGTGAGGTTCTGAACGGGGGCCGGGGTCTCATGATTTACCGGACGACGGAGGGCTCGGGTCCTTCGGAAGTGCGTCTGCGTTTGCGGTGGTTGCTTTCGGGTAATTCCCAATATCCTGTCGCAGCCTCTTCTTTGCAGTCGGGTGATATACCATACAGCCTGCAAGGTCTGGAGATGGTTTATGTTCCGACCTCTCCCTTTTATGCCGGAGACGGTGTTTCTTCGGGTAGTTTTTCTTCGCCTGCCTTCGGGGTATTTCCTTCAGAATACGATATAATCGGAACGAACAGTAATTTCAGTTATTCGGGTAACGGCAGCGAGAGTGCAGCGAGTCATGCAAACCGTGCTGCAGACCGTTACAATCAGGGTGTTTATACTTCTTCTTCTCGTCACGATTGGTGCGGTACCGTTTTCCCGTCTTACTGGACTGTCGACTTCAAGAGTTCGCGCCGCATACTTTATTTCGGTGTTTCTGGCATATTCGGCAGCATGTATAATGCGGGTCCTTCCGGGACGTGGTATCTGGAAGGTTCGGCGGACAATAAGACCTGGGATGATTTGTGGCACGGAGGGCCAGAGTACTGGAGCGAATCGTCGGAGTCTTATCCTGTTCAGCAGGTTTTGCGTGTGGCTCGTCCCGGTGATTACCGTTACTACCGGATCCGTGTGGATGCGGCCCGTAATGCTGGGGTATGGAACAATATCCGTATCTCGAATGTTTCGATGACGGATACGGATTTGTCGGCTGTTTACACTTCGGGTCCTGTTTTGGTTGACGGTCTTTCCCTTCCTTTGCCTTCTTCCTATCCGAGCGGTGTTCGTGGTTTTTATGCAATGAAATACGAGCTGACACAGGAGCAGTATGTTAGCTTTCTGAACCAGCTTCCCCGTCCGGCGCAGTATGAGCGTACGATCGGTGGTTATCTGGATAAGCTTTCGGAGGGAGATTATGTTTTCGGCGCCGACCGCAGCCGTGCTTCCCACCGTAACGGAATCGTTCTTCACGAGCGTACTGTCAATAATGGTTTACCGTATGTATTTGCTTGCGATCTGAACCGTTCGGATCTGGCGAACGGTCTTTCTGACGGTCAGTCGTTATCCTGTAATTATCTGAGTGTCGGTGATTTGCTTAGTTATGCGGAGTGGAGCGGTCTTCGTCCGTTGAGCGAGTTGGAATACGAGAAGATGTGCCGTGGGTATTATCCTGGTTTGCCTTTGGGTGGCGAGTATGCCTGGGAGGGAACTTCTTCCGTAAAGTTGAGCGGCATATCGGGGGGAGGTACAGAGCGTGAATCCGTGAATGGCAGCGGAGATAATGTGAATGTGGATAATGCTTTGGACGGTCCTGTCCGTGCAGGTTTGTTTGTGCGTGGAGATGACCGTCATACGACGGGTATTTCTTTTTGGGGTATTTCGGATTTAAGCGGTAATGTGAGCGAGATTTATTGCAATGCGGAGGTTTACGGCCGTCAGTTGAAGCGTGGAGTTCACGGTAGCGGAGAGGTGGAAGAGAACGGAGATGCGAGGGTAGTAGAGACGGACTGGCCCCGTGTCGTATCGGCTTACGGCGTCCGTGGCGGCGATTTTCAGTCACCCTTGTCTTGTCTTTCGGTTTCGGATCGTAGTATGGCAGTGGATTACTTTTCTGATTTTTCGGATCGTAAGGCAACGGTGGGTTTACGGTTGGGGATTACGCAGGAACCGGTTTCTTTTCCTTCCGTGTTAACCCTGGAGAGCGGGCGTCAGTCGGGGACGATTATTCCTTACGATACGGTGTGCGGCGGAGCGGTATATACGATCCGGGGGGATTTGCCTTTGGGGGAAGGTGTGGTTTATCAGTATGCGTGGATGATGAGCCGGGATGACGGAGTGACATGGAGGAATGTAAAAAACGGCAGTGGCCGGGATCTTAAAATAACAGGTTTGCAGGAGGAGACACCTGCGATGGTGGTGGGAAAATATTTGTACAAGCGTTTTTTCTATTCTTCTTCGGCCATGGGAGAGAGTGGAGTTGTCGGTTTGGTTGTGGGACATGGATACCGGGTAAGTCGGTTGAGGGATACGCTGATTCCCTGTAAAGCGTCGGTCGGTTTTGAGGTGGCGACTCCTTTAGCGTCGGTATTTGATTGGTACGAAGCGGATAACGGGAAAAAGCTACAGCCTTTTTCGTCTTCCGCGACCCGGAGTCATTATGAGCTATCTACTGATGATTTCCGGACAGGCCGCGAGCTTCCCAGCGGAAAATACAATATAGAATTGCGTATACGGGTAGCCGGAGCATGTGAATACCGGCAAAAGCTGGAAGTGTTGGCTGTTCCGCGTACCGTTGATCCTTTTCCTGAAGGAACGGAGGTGTTTGCTTATAATACGGGGGATCAATATGCGGTGACTCACGCCTGGGGAGGGCGGGATGTATGGAGGTGGAAGATATACAGCGATGTCGGAGGGAATCGGATTGACCGGGAAACGGGGATCATGAGCGGAAAAACGGATACAATATGCCGTATCACAGTGGGGCTTGTATGTGAAGATTGTCCAGATGTGGAATGGAAAAAGGAGATGAAAGAGGAACGTATTTTTAATTATACGGGGAATTATCAGACCGTTTGCCTTTTGACAGGGGATTATAAAATGGAATGTTGGGGAGCCAACGGCGGTGCAGGTAGTGGAGGGTCCAATCCGGTAGGATTCGGTGGTTATACGAGTGGGGAAATGGGATTTTCCGGTATGCAGAATTTTTATTTGTATGTGGGGGAATATGGAAACGGAATGTCTACTGTAACAGGTTTTAACGGGGGAGGCAGAGCCTTTTCCGGGAGCGGGCATAATGGAGGACGTGGAGGAAGTGCTTCGGATATTCGTTTACAGGCAGGAGCCTGGAATAATACAGTGGGATTGCGTAGTCGTATCATGATTGCCGGAGGAGGTGGCGGAGCGATGCCCAATTGTGGCGGAACGGCAGCGACAGCCGGGCATGCCGGTGGTCTGACGGGAGGAACATCGTTGAATCGGAGTGGAAGCTATGTAAATAATACTTCCTATGGGGGAAGTCAGATTGCCGGGGGGCAATACAAGGTAGGAAGCAACGGTGTGAATAACGGCGTTTACGGTTCTTTCGGTACCGGAGCTTATGCCAATACCTGTGCTGCAGGAGGCGGAAGCGGTTATTACGGAGGCGGATCGCAATATACTTCCGGAGGAGGTGGCGGTTCTTCCTTTATCAGCGGGTACGACGGTTGTGATGCTATCGATGTCAACGGAAACCATACGGGACAAAGTGTGCATTTCAGCGGGTTGAAATTTGTCAATACGGTGATGAAAGGTGGCGGAGAAGCGATTGATGGACGCCTTTCGACAGGATACGGTAAGATTAAGATAACATTAAAAAATTGATGCCGTGCGGACTGCGTGTATAGATTTTAAATTTTAGATTTACGATTTTAGATTAAATGAATCTGATAACGAATCGGTTTATAGAATAATCTACAATTTAAAATTAAAACGTAGTTATCATAAGTAGAAGATTTCCGGTGTTGCCGGTCGGTTTTTGAGAAATCTGGCATATAAAATAGAAATGTACGGATAATGTTGGGGGATTTAAGTCTATTGACTTCTTTATTATTTTGTAGGCTATTTGTATACAGATATTTAACGTATTGAAATGGAGAATTGATTTTGAACGATTACTTATCTGTGTGAATTTAATTTTTGAAAATTATTAAAAAATAGTATAATTTTGAAATCCCAATCATGGGTAAGTAGAGGTTGTATTTGTCGTTTATGGTGTAGTAATCGGATAAGGATGAAGAAATTAATCTGTTTTTGCTTTTGCTTGTTTTTTCTGACAGCGTGGGGGGATAATCTCCGGTTGGATCACGTGAAATTATTGTCCGTGTCCGAAGGCTCGGCGGATATTGAAGTAACGTTGAAATGGTCTAATTCGTGGCGTAATCTGTACAATAACGATGCCGTTTATCTTTTCGGGAAGTTCCTTACGAAGCCCATCGAGGGCTGGCATCATATCTTCTGGTCTGAGGATGCTTCTGCACATACGGCGGAAGAAGGGTATGCCTGTGAGGTTCTGAACGGGGGCCGGGGTCTCATGATTTACCGGACGACGGAGGGCTCGGGTCCTTCGGAAGTGCGTCTGCGTTTGCGGTGGTTGCTTTCGGGTAATTCCCAATATCCTGTCGCAGCCTCTTCTTTGCAGTCGGGTGATATACCATACAGCCTGCAAGGTCTGGAGATGGTTTATGTTCCGACCTCCCCCTTTTATGCCGGAGACGGTGTTTCTTCGGGTAGTTTTTCTTCGCCTGCCTTCGGGGTATTTCCTTCAGAATACGATATAATCGGAACGAACAGTAATTTCAGTTATTCGGGTAACGGCAGCGAGAGTGCAGCGAGTCATGCAAACCGTGCTGCAGACCGTTACAATCAGGGTGTTTATACTTCTTCTTCTCGTCACGATTGGTGCGGTACCGTTTTTCCGTCTTACTGGACTGTCGACTTCAAGAGTTCGCGCCGCATACTTTATTTCGGTGTTTCTGGCATATTCGGCAGCATGTATAATGCGGGTCCTTCCGGGACGTGGTATCTGGAAGGTTCGGCGGACAATAAGACCTGGGATGATTTGTGGCACGGAGGGCCAGAGTACTGGAGCGAATCGTCGGAGTCTTATCCTGTTCAGCAGGTTTTGCGTGTGGCTCGTCCCGGTGATTACCGTTACTACCGGATCCGTGTGGATGCGGCCCGTAATGCTGGGGTATGGAACAATATCCGTATCTCGAATGTTTCGATGACGGATACGGATTTGTCGGCTGTTTACACTTCGGGTCCTGTTTTGGTTGACGGTCTTTCCCTTCCTTTGCCTTCTTCCTATCCGAGCGGTGTTCGTGGTTTTTATGCAATGAAATACGAGCTGACACAGGAGCAGTATGTTAGCTTTCTGAACCAGCTTCCCCGTCCGGCGCAGTATGAGCGTACGATCGGTGGTTATCTGGATAAGCTTTCGGAGGGAGATTATGTTTTCGGCGCCGACCGCAGCCGTGCTTCCCACCGTAACGGAATCGTTCTTCACGAGCGTACTGTCAATAATGGTTTACCGTATGTATTTGCTTGCGATCTGAACCGTTCGGATCTGGCGAACGGTCTTTCTGACGGTCAGTCGTTATCCTGTAATTATCTGAGTGTCGGTGATTTGCTTAGTTATGCGGAGTGGAGCGGTCTTCGTCCGTTGAGCGAGTTGGAATACGAGAAGATGTGCCGTGGGTATTATCCTGGTTTGCCTTTGGGTGGCGAGTATGCCTGGGAGGGAACTTCTTCCGTAAAGTTGAGCGGCATATCGGGGGGAGGTACAGAGCGTGAATCCGTGAATGGCAGCGGAGATAATGTGAATGTGGACAATGCTTTGGACGGTCCTGTCCGTGCAGGTTTGTTTGTGCGTGGAGATGACCGTCATACGACGGGTATTTCTTTTTGGGGTATTTCGGATTTAAGCGGTAATGTGAGCGAGATTTATTGCAATGCGGAGGTTTACGGCCGTCAGTTGAAGCGTGGAGTTCACGGTAGCGGAGAGGTGGAAGAGAACGGAGATGCGAGGGTAGTAGAGACGGACTGGCCCCGTGTCGTATCGGCTTACGGTGTCCGTGGCGGCGATTTTCAGTCACCCTTGTCTTGTCTTTCGGTTTCGGATCGTAGTATGGCAGTGGATTACTTTTCTGATTTTTCGGATCGTAAGGCAACGGTGGGTTTACGGTTGGGGATTACGCAGGAACCGGTTTCTTTTCCTTCTGTGTTAACCCTGGAGAGCGGGCGTCAGTCGGGGACGATTATTCCTTACGATACGGTGTGCGGCGGAGCGGTATATACGATCCGGGGGGATTTACCTCAGGGAGAGCGTGTTGCCTATCAGTATGCATGGATGGTGAGTAAGGACGGCGGAATGACCTGGAGCAGTATAGGAAACAGTAACAGCCGGGATCTTAAAATAACAGGTTTGCAGGAGGAGACACCTGCGATGGTGGTGGGAAAATATTTGTACAAGCGTTTTTTCTATTCTTCTTCGGCCATGGGAGAAAGCGGAGTTGTCGGTTTGGTTGTGGGGCATGGATACCGGGTAAGCCGGTTGAGGGATACGATGCAGCCCTGTTTGGCGGCTAAAGGTTTTGAGGTGAAGACTCCTTTACCGGCTAAGTTCAGTTGGTATTGTATGGATACCCACCGGCATTTGAAGGCAACAAAGGAAACGGCTGCCAGCAGTTTTTATCAGGAATCGACCGCAGATTTGCGGATTAACGGCCGGCTGGACGGAGGAGAATATCGGATCGAGCTGGTCGTATCGCAATCGGGAGGATGTGAGCAGCGTCAGGAGTTGCAAATATTGGTGAATCCCTGGACATCTGCACCCTGGAGTGGAAATGAGGTATTTCATGTGGATTCCGAGGACAGCGATTTGGATATCCGGGATATTGCCAATACATGGGGAGGACCGGATAAGCAAAATTGGAGCATTACGAGCGGTATGCCCGGTGCATTGACAATTGATTCGCTTACCGGAGAGATTCACGGGATGTCGCAGACGATGTGTAATATTATGGTGACATTGACGTGTGCCGATTTTCCGGATCGTGTTTATACAAAGGCCATCAAGGAAGATTTCCGGGATTGGTATTTTCTGGAACCGGGTGCTCCGCGTACCTTGACCCTTTTGCCGGGAAGATATAAAATGGAGTGTATGGGGTCGCAGGGAGGTTCACATTCGGAAGGAGGTGTAGGAGGTCTGGGCGGTCATGTATGGGGTGAATTGGAATTGAATTATGTACAGCAGTTTCATATTTATGTCGGACGTACGCCGTATAGTCCGACAACCGGAGGGTATAACGGGGGGGCTGGTTCTCAGGAAGCTACTTTGTCGTCGGCGGGAGGTGGTGCTACCGATATCCGTCTGGTAGGAGGAAATTGGGATAACCAGACCAGTTTATTGTCCCGGATTATGGTGGCCGGTGGGGGTGGATCCGGCGGACATACCGGGAGTGGTGGTGCCGGTGGCGGATTGACCGGAGGAAACGGTTCGAATACCAGTGGTACCTTCGGTCGCGGCGGTTCACAGACGGCTGCCGGATACAGCGCAAATGCGAGTTTGCCTGCCGGTTTAGGCCGTGGCGGGGTCGGTTATCTGCATGGCGGTGGTGGTGGCGGCGGTTACTATGGCGGTGGCGGCGGCGGAACGAATGGTTCGGCTAACCGCTGTGCTCATGGCGGTGGCGGCGGTTCCGGCTATGTTTCCGGTTATCCCGGTTGTGTTACACATTCCAGCGGCTTGTATTTTAAAAATGCGGGGATGAGTTCAGGAGTGCATACCGGAAAGGGATATGTCCGGATCACTCAATTGGATTAAAAAACGTAAAAAAATGTATATTTATCGTTCTTTTTTAATTTCTAAAAAAAGAATGTGGTAAAATTATAAAATAATAACCTTTTTTTGTAATATTAATAAAAACATGTTACTTTTGTAGATTGACAAGGGTTATGTGTATGTGGTATTTACAAAGAAGAAGTCATGGGCTGTTGGTCGTGTTGTTATTTTTTTTAACGGCACCAACTATGGCGAATAATGTCCGGATAAAGGGAGATGTCCGGGTTTTGGCGAATAATATTACGAATGAAGTCGGTAAGCCGAATGTTGCAACATTCTCTTTTACAGTGGAATGGGATAACTCTTGGCGGGATAAATTCAATTATGATGCGGTGTATGTTTCCCTGCGGCATAAGTACCGGGGAGAGGGGGAATTGTGGTATCCGGTGTATCTGCAGGATGCCGGGAATGCCGTTAGCTCCGACAACTATACCCTGGAATTGAAGAACAATACAGGGACTGTTAATCACAACGAAGGTTTTTTTCTTTATCGTAAGTATGACGGCACAGGTACATCTACCGTCGAAGTCACGCTGAAATGGGATATTCAATCTACGGATCGTCCGAATAGTTTGCGTATCGGAGACTTTCGGGACGGAAATGTGCTGATGTCTGCTATGGCTGTCGAGATGGTGTATATACCGCGGGGTGCTTACCGGATAGGAGACAACCGGGCGGTTAAGCATTTCCGGAATAATTACCTGCCTTTATTGGAAAAATTCGATATAGTGCCTTACGCCGATGCTTATTTTACATCTTCGGTAAAAGGAGGGCCTCTGTATGTCGATCCGAAAATGGCTGCCAATCAGGTGAATGATATTTCTACCGACTTGAATCCCGAGACGGGGATGCCGACAAATGCCTGGTACGGAGATAAAGTCGGAGAGGACGAGCGGGATGAGAGAGGGTATCAATATTGGTCTTGTTCTTTTGCCAGAGAGCGCCGGATCAAATACATTGCTATTTCCAGTGTACCCGGTTATGTACCCTCAAAATGGAAGTTGCAGGGACAGACGACAAAAGATGCCCGGGATTGGGTCGATATCGACATCAACGGGAAGCCTGCGGGGACTGCTGCGGATTGGGATACCTCTTTGATCCGTACTTATCCTCCGATTAAGGCTTTGCGGGTAAATACGAATAATACGGCTTATTTCAATATCCGGATTTATGTGGAACAGGTGGATATGCCGGGGGGAAAAGACGGTAATCCGCCTTTGATCAAGAATGTGGCGATTGCCGAAGAAGATTTAAAGGCTTTGGTCGACAACAGTGTTTTAATACACGAGCCTCAGACGGTGATGGGAACTTTTGCCGGTTTGGCTGCCGATGACGGAGACAATTGGATGGGGACGACGGATGTCAATTATCCGAACGGTTATCCGGCTTTTTATGTGATGAAATACGAGGTGAGTCAGGAACAGTATGTCGCTTTCCTGAATAAGCTGACCCTTCAGCAGCAGCGTGCCCGTACGATCGGGGCGGCCATGGATGCTTTGAATGAAGGGGAATATGTTTTCGGAAATCACCGGGATAAGCCTTCTTACCGGAACGGCATTATTTTATTGAAAAAGTCTTTCAGTAACGAACCGATGGTGTTCGATGTAAAACGGGAAGCGGGGAAGACCGATCCCACGCTGGCTTGTAATTACCTGACGGCAGCGGATATGTTGGCTTATGCAGACTGGAGCGGCTTGCGTCCGATGACGGAGATGGAGTATGAGAAACTTTGTCGTCCGTTTTATCCCACGGAAACCGGTAGAGGTGATTTTCCCTGGAACTCTACGGATAAGACCGAAGCGACGACATTGCTACAGTCGGCAACACGTTATGAGCGGCCGGCTGATGGGGCGGCCAATGTCAATTTCGGTAAAAATATAATGGGACCGATGCGTGTGGGTGCTTTCCTGTCCGGAGCTACGAGCCGGGAAACAGCCGGAATGAGTTTCTGGGGAGTGATGGAAAGCGGCGGTAATTTATCTGAACTTTATTATAGTGCCGGAAGTGAAGGCCGGCTTTTCCGTGGATTGAGTTCCAATTTGCACGGAGATTGTTACCTGGCTCCCAATGGTGAGACCAATATCGGAGAGGCTTACTGGCCGCGTCATCACAATGCCTTTATCCTGAAAGGCGGGAGTTGGGCGGATACGGATGAAAATTTACTGATGGTATCCAACCGGACTTATTGCCGGGATTATTACAAGAGTATGGATATTTCGACCCGGGATAGTTGTGTTACTTTCCGATTGGGGCAGACGGCCCGGCAAAATACATTGAAGTTGGATCTCGTACTGCAAAACGGGATATCTACGGCTTTGGTAGCCGACGGAACGATGGCTATCGATACGATTTGTCACGGGGATGTGTATACGATATCGGGTGTTTTGCCGGAAGAAATGAGGGGAAAACTTTATTCGGTCGTGTGGTATAAAAGCGAAAATAAAGGACGTACCTGGGAACCGATAGAGGGGAAGGGCGATCAGAATCTGACTTATTCCAAGTTTGTCAATATCAATACGAACGAGGATGTTATTATGGAATATTGGTTTAAAAAGGAGATATACGGAGAGTTGGCGGATGCTAAGTCCGATCCGGTGGTACTAAGGGTACTCAATACCAATATTTACCTTAACCGTTATACGGACACGCTGGATGTGTACGATCATTCCCTGGGCGTACGTGTAAATGTGTCGATGAAAGCGGAATTTTCCTGGTTATTCCAGGGGAAGGCGCAGCATGTGGGATACGATGTATTGCCGGATAAGTTGCAAAAATCGGAAGTCGGAGCACCTTTATACGCTTATCTGACGCCGGGGAAATCAACGTATGTGGTCGCAGCGGAGTTTATGAGGCATTGCCGGGCCTACGATACGGTACAGGTGTACCGGGAAGCGGAGCCGGCAGCCCAATTGTCGGATGCTGCCGATTGGAAATGCGGGAATATTATGATTGATACCCGGGACGGGAAGCGTTATCGGACGGTTTCCGACGGAAGGTCCTGCTGGATGGCCGACAATTTGAATTATATGATCGTAGGAAGCCGTTGTTACGACGGGGAGGTTGCTAATTGCGATATCTACGGCCGCCTTTACAATTGGAAGCAGGCTGTAGGTACTTGGGGAACCGGAACGAATCTGCGGATTCAGGGAGCTTGTCCTGCCGGATGGCATGTGCCGAACGAAAACGAATGGCTGAATTTGGGGCAGGCATCTACCGATGGTAAATCCTGGCGTAGTCAGCGCAATCTGTGGGTAGATGCGTCACAGGCAGATCCGCATATTTATCCGTATACCAAGCTGGCGAATAATGCCAGTCGTTTTTCAGCATTGCCGGCCGGAGGGTATTTCTTTTCTTACAATGCTACACCCGCTAACGGCAGTACCCAGTTGAAACGGGTAACCGGTTATTACGATTTGGGAGAAAAAGCCTGGTGGTGGTGTTCTTCCTGGAAAGAAGCCTCTTATATCAACAACAATACATCGGCAAATGCCTTGACTTATATACCTTATTATACGGCTGTCGATTACAACAATACGGTCAGTCTGGTACAAACGGCGGGCAATGCAAATTCTATTTTTTACGGTCCCGTGCAATATCTCGGAAACAGTACGTCGATTTCGGCTGAAAGTAAATATGCGGCTATGGTGGCTATTGAAAATAATTTTTATTTCGGTGTCCGTTGTGTCAAGGATTAGTTAATAGTGGTGAAGTAATTAAGCAATAAAGGAAAATGATGAATCGGTTAGTTAGTCTATTGTTTTTCGTATTTACGGTCATCGGATCGGTTTTTGCAAACAATGTCCGTATCGAGGGGGAAGTGAAAGTTTTGGATACGGATATCGACCGGGCGACAAATATCGCGACGGTGAAGCTGCAACTCAAATGGAACAATTCCTGGCGGGATGCTTTCAATTACGATGCGGTGTACCTTTTTTTGAAATACAAGGTGGACGGACTGGACGAGGTGTGGCACCATGCTTACCTGGAGCCCGACGGTCATGAGATCGATAAGGGATATACCTATCTGATGTCTAACTCACAGAAAGAGGTGTCCGGCAAAGCCAATCACAACGAAGGTATTTTTATTTACCGTTCCGGTAAAAGTTACGGAGATCCTGTGGTAAACCTGAAACTGAAATGGAATATCCAGTCCAATCCGGATAAAAAACTGGAGCGGGATATGTTTACTTCGGGGAGCGTTTTCTTGTCGGCCATGGGGATCGAGATGGTCTATATTCCGCGCGGTGCTTTTCGGGCCGGCGATACGAAATCTTCCCGGACGTTCCGGAACGGCGATATTACTTTGCCTGCGGATAAGAATTTTTTGGTGCCCTCCAATATTGAGGAATGTTTATCGGCTGATCCCCGTGTAAGCAATCCTCCTGATTTTGCCGTCAATCTGATGAACGATGTAGCGCGGGATGCAAGCAATGCCTGGGTAGGGCGTGCCGGGGCTGCGGCTGAGGGAGCTGATTTTGTCGATTATTGGCAGGTACAATTGAAGGAGCCGATGACGGTGCGCAGCTTTGCGATAGAGAGTATTGAAGGCGGTACACCGGAACAGTGGCAGTTGCAGGTATGGGCGTCTACGATCGGGCAATGGCGGACGATTTATCCCAAATATGCCGATGCGAATGTTTTTGCCGACGGTAGTGAGTGGGCCGTCAATTCCCGTCAGACCTACCCTTGTACGCGGACTTTGCGTATTGATCCGGGTTTTTCCGACAAAAGCAGTAAATACCGTATCCGTATTTATAAGGCGACGAATGCGCCTGTGATCAAAAATATAGCAATGTCTACCTCGGATATTCTGTCGGATGTTGATAATTCGGTTTTGGTGTACGACAGTATAACGACTTTGAATAACCGTTTCGGTCTTTATTCCCAGGACGGAGATACGTGGTCGGGTCAGACCGGTATAGAATATCCGAACGGCTATAAGGCTTTTTTTGTGATGAAATACGAGATCAGCCAGGAGCAATATGTAGCGTTTTTGAATAAACTGACGGCAGCGCAGCAGCGTACCCGTACGATCGGTTCTGCCTTGGGAGCTTTGAAGGAAGGCATGTATGTTTTCGGCGGGGTAGGAACCCGGGCAGTAGGGCGTAACGGTATCAAGCTGGCTTCGATCGGTGTAAATGATGCCCCTTATGTTTTTGCCAATGACCTTGAACCGGGCAATGATTATTCACAGGACGGCGACGGTCAGGCAATCGCCTGTAATTTTCTGAATGCGGGGGATATGATGGCTTATGCTGACTGGTGCGGCCTTCGTCCGTTGACGGAGCTTGAGTTTGAGAAGATGGCGCGGCGGCCGTTTCCGGAATCTTCATTGCGGGGGGAATATGCGTGGAATACAAATGCCAATTTTACGGTAGCTACAGGTTTTCAGGGGATAACTGCCGGAACGAAGAATGAGAAACTGAACGGCGGGAATGTGAATGCAGACAATCAATTGAAGGGGCCTGTCCGCTGCGGAGCTTTTGCCTCTACAGCCGGGAATAGCCAGATTAATGCGGGAGCCAGTTTCTGGGGTGTTCTGGAGTTGAGCGGCAACCTTTCGGAGCTTTATTACAATGTCAATTCGGAGGGACGTCTTTTCCGGGGGCTTCTGGATAAGCATCACGGAGACGGAAAATTATCGGCTTCGGGAGCAAGCGATGTAGATAACAGTTATTGGCCCGAAGTTCCGGGGGCTTTTGCACTTCGCGGAGGAAGTTATGCAGACGGTCAGGAGCGGATGTGTATTTCAGACCGGGAACGGAACATGGGCGCTTATGGAACGACAACGGAATTGAATAGTTTGAAAGACAGTACGGTTACCTTCCGTTTGGGGCGTACGGCTCCGGTGGAACACCGGATTGCCGAGGTTGTTTTGGAAGACGGCCGCAGTTCGGCTGCGGCGGTTCAGGATTCGGTATGTTCGGGTTCGGACTATACGATCAGCGGTACTATACCTTCGGACATAGCAGGTTCATACCGGATTGCCTGGTTTATGAGCAGCGACGGAGGAACGAACTGGGATTTACTGGAAGGGGAGGAATCGGCTTCTTTGAAGTTATATAATCTTCGGAATGTGAATTCCAAAGAGGATGTGTTTAAGGATTACTGGTACAAACGCTATATTTATACGAGTAAGTCGGACTTTGTGCAGAGTCATCCGGTCTGTCTGCGGGTGATCAACCGTACATTGCATTTGAGTACGACGCGTGATACGGTGGATGTTTACGACCGTTCGAAAGGCATCCGTATCGAATCGCCGCAGGAGGCTACTTTTGCATGGAGCTGGTTGCGGGATAATGTGGTCACGCCTATCGATGTGGAATATGTGTTGAAGGAGGGCAAGATCGAGAAGCATTATTTCAGGTATACCGATTTTGACATCGGTTCACAGGCCGAGGGAGAACAGAAAATTTGTCTGGAGATAGAGGTGATGAACAAGTGCCGCCAGTCGGATACGATATATGTATATGTAGAGAAGAAACCGGATGAGTTGCCGAATTTTGACAACGAGACCGGGGGACATAACGCGAAGTTTAAGTGCGGGGATATCCTGATCGATAACGAGGAGGGTATTTCGAACAGCAAGCGTTACCGTACGATAGAGATCGGGGGTAAGTGCTGGTTTGCCGACAATCTGAACCGTACCCTGGCATCGAAAGTCGGTCAGGTGAAATGTTACGGTGATTCGGAAGCGAACTGTGAAACGTACGGACGTTTGTACAACTGGGTGGCAGCAACACAGAATAATGCTGGGGCCGGTGTGCAGGGTATTTGTCCCACAGGCTGGCATTTGCCGACAAACGACGAGTGGGTGGCGATGTTGCAGGCAACGGGCGGCCAGGTAAATGTGAGCGGGAACGGCCGGGGTTTAAAGAGTACGTTGAACTACTGGCGTCCGGTGACCGCAGAAAGTCAGATCGGCACGAATAAGGACGGATTTGCGGGATTACCCGGTGGGGGATATTTTTATGCATATTCTGCAAATACAGCTACTTACGGTGGTTTTAACGCCAGAAACGGGTATAACGATATCGGAGATCAGGCTTGGTGGTGGACGTCAACAGGGGAAACTCGGTATTATTCGACTTCTAATGCGAGTTATAATGCGACGACAGTACCGCTTTACGTTCGTTTTGACAGGGGAAGCAACACGTTGTTTACAAATGTTGCAACAACGTGGGGAACATATGGTTATTTGAACTCTATTTTTTGTGGGCAAAGTACTTATGTACATTTAGTGTCGGGTAATAATAATCCTAACGGGGCTTATAATGTTATGACTAATAATTTTTATTTCAGTGTTCGTTGTGTTAAGGATTAATAAAACGGTAGTAGCGTAAAATGATAAAGGGGAGATGATGAATCGGTTAGTAAAGATATTGTTTTTTATGTTTGCGGTTGTGGGCACGGTTTCGGGTAACAATGTCCGCATCGAAGGCGACGTTCGTGTATTGGATACGGATATCGACCTTTCGACGAACATCGCGACGGTCAGCCTTCAGCTGAAGTGGGACAATTCGTGGCGGGATGATTTCAACTACGATGCTGTATATCTTTTCCTGAAATACAAGGTGGACGGTCAGCGTGAGGTTTGGCACCATGCTTATCTGGAGGGCGTTGGGCATGAAATCGATAACGGTTACAGCTACCTGATGTCGAATTCACAGAAAGAGGTGTCCGGCAAGGCCAATCATAACGAAGGTATTTTTATTTACCGTTCGGTTAAAGGCTACGGGGCTGCCGTTGTCAACCTGAAACTGAAATGGAACATCAAGTCGAATCCGGACAAGGAACTGGAACGTGAAATGTTTACGGCCGGCAATGTATTTCTTTCGGCCATGGGTATCGAGATGGTTTATGTTCCTCGTGGAGGCTTCCGTGCCGGCGATACGAAATCTTCCCGTACTTTTCAGAACGGTGATGTGACTTTCCCTTCAGACCAGAACCTTTTGGTTCCCTCGAATATCGACGAGTGTTCTTCCGCTCTTCCGAGTACGGATAATCCACCTGCTTTTGCCGTTAACCTGATGAACGATGTTTCCCGTGATGCGAGCAACGCGTGGGTGGGGCGTGCCGGAGCCGCGGCCGAAGGCGTAGACTTTGTCGACTACTGGCAGGTGAAGCTGAAGAAGCCTGCGACGATCCGCAGCTTTGCTATAGAGAGCATCGAGGGCGGTACGCCCGAGCAATGGCAGTTGCAGGTGTTTGTCTCCAGCCAGTGGAAAGCGGTTTACCCGAAGTACGGAGATCCGACGGCTTTTGCCGACGGGAGTGAGTGGGCGGTGAATTCGCGTCAGACTTATCCCTGTACGCGGACTTTGCGTATCGATCCGGGTTTTTCGGAGAGCAGCAGCAACTACCGCATCCGTATCTATAAGACGACGAATGCGCCTGTGATTAAAAATATAGCGATGTCTACCTCGGATATTCTGTCGGATGTTGATAATTCGGTTTTGGTGTACGACAGCATAACGACACTTGACACCCGTTTCGGTCTTTATTCCCGGGACGGGGATACGTGGTCGGGTCAGACTTCCGTTGATTATCCGAACGGCTACAAGGCCTTTTTTGTGATGAAATACGAGATCAGCCAGGAACAGTATGTGGCGTTTTTGAATAAACTGACGGCAGCGCAGCAGCGTACCCGTACGATCGGAGCCTCTCTGGGTTCTCTTGAGGAAGGGATGTATGTATTCGGGGGAGTGGGGACGCGTGCCGTCGGTCGTAACGGTATCAAGCTTGCTTCTATCGGAGCGGACGATGCCCCCTATGTTTTTGCCAATGACCTTGAGCCGGGGAATGATTATTCTCAGGACGGCGACGGTCAGACGATAGCGTGTAATTTTCTGAATGCGGGGGATATGATGGCTTATGCGGACTGGTGCGGCCTTCGTCCGTTGACGGAGCTCGAGTTTGAGAAGATGGCGCGTCGTCCTTATCCTGAGGTTTCTTTGCGCGGGGAGTATGCGTGGAATACGAACGGTAATTTCACCCCTGCGACGGGTTTTCAGGGAGTGACTGCTGGAACGAAGGGTGAGAAGGTGAACGGGGGTAATGTGAATGCCGGCGATCAGTTGAAAGGTCCTGTGCGTTGCGGTGTATTTGCGTTGCCTTCGGGCAGCCAGGTGGATGCGGGAGCCAGTTTCTGGGGCGTTATGGAGTTGAGCGGCAACCTTTCGGAGCTTTATTACAATGTCAATTCTGAGGGTCGTCTTTTCCGGGGTATCTTGGACAAGCACCACGGCAGCGGTAAGCTTGACGGTTCGGGTAAGAGCAATGTTGATAACAATTACTGGCCTGAGGTACCTGATGCTTTTGCCCTTCGCGGAGGCAGTTATAGGGATGTGAAGGAGCGTACCTGTATTTCAGACCGAGAGCGTAATGCGCGGGTATACAGTACGACGACGGAAGTAAACAGTCTGCGTGACAGTACGGTCACTTTCCGATTGGGTCGTACGGCTCCGGTGGAGCACGGTATTGCAGAGGTTACACTGGAGAACGGGCAGAGTTCGTTTTCGTCTGTTCAGGATTCCGTCTGTTCGGGTTCGGACTATACGATCGGGGGTACGGTTCCTTCTGGAATCGACGGGGCTTACCACATCGCCTGGTTTATGAGCAGCGACGGCGGAGCGAACTGGGATTTGCTGGAAGGGGAGGAGTCTCCTTCTTTGAAGCTATATAATCTTCGGAATGTGAACTCCAAAGAGGATGTGTTTAAGGATTACTGGTACAAGCGTTATATTTATACGAATAAGTCGGATTTTGTACAGAGTCATCCGGTCTGTCTGCGGGTGATCAACCGTACATTGCATTTGAGTACGACGCGTGATACGGTGGATGTTTACGACCGTTCGAAAGGCATCCGTATCGAATCTCCCCAGGCGGCTACTTTTGCCTGGAGCTGGCTGCGGGATAATGTGGTCACGCCTATCGATGTGGAATATGTATTGAAAGAGGGGAAGATCGAGAAGCATTATTTCAGGTATACGGACTTTTACGACGGTTCTCAGTTTGAGGGAGAGCAGAAGATCCGTCTTGAGATAGAGGTGATGAACAAGTGCCGCCAGTCGGATACGATATATGTGTATGTGGTGAAGAAGCCTGACGAGCGTAATAATTACGATAATCAGACGGGGCGTCACAATTCGGAGTTTAAGTGCGGTGAGATACTGATCGACAATGAGGAGGGTATCGCGAGCAAGAAGCGTTACCGTACGGTGGAGATCGGGGGTAAGTGCTGGTTTGCCGATAACCTGAACCGTACGCTGGCGTCGGGTCAGTCGGGGGCGGTGAAGTGTTACGGTGATGCGGAATCGAATTGTGACACTTACGGACGTTTGTATAACTGGCTGGCAGCGACACAGAACGATGCTACGGCCGGTGTGCAGGGTATTTGTCCTACGGGCTGGCATTTGCCGACGAATGACGAGTGGGTGGCAATGTTGCAGTCTACGGGAGGAGAGGTGAATGTAGAGGGTAACGGCCGGGGATTGAAGAGTACGCTGAATTACTGGCGTCCGGTGACGGCAGAGGGTCAGATCGGGACGAATGAGGACGGATTTGCGGGATTGCCGGGAGGAGGATTTTTTTGGACGTATAATTTAAATGCCAGTTACGATGGCACTTATGGTGGTTTTAATGCCAGAAACGGATATAACGATATAGAGGATCAGGCTTGGTGGTGGACGTCAACAAATAAGCCGCAGGTGTGGATCACGGCTCATGGGGGAAGCGGGGATTACGGTACTTTGACGATGCCTTATTACGTGCGTTTCGACAGGGTGAGCAATACCTTATTCACGAATGTGGTCACGGCATGGAGCGGGCATAATTACGGATATTTGAATTCCATATTTTGCGGAAGTGAGTATCATTATTTTTTGGCGGGAAGTGTCGATTGGACACTGGATGCCGGATATAATCTAAATGCCCGGACAGCTATCCGGACTAATTTTTATTTCAGTGTTCGTTGTGTTAAGGATTAATAAAACGGTAGTAGCGTAAAATGATAAAGGGGAGATGATGAATCGGTTAGTAAAGATATTGTTTTTTATGTTTGCGGTTGTGGGCACGGTTTCGGGTAACAATGTCCGCATCGAAGGCGACGTTCGTGTATTGGATACGGATATCGACCTTTCGACGAACATCGCGACGGTCAGCCTTCAGCTGAAGTGGGACAATTCGTGGCGGGATGATTTCAACTACGATGCTGTATATCTTTTCCTGAAATACAAGGTGGACGGTCAGCGTGAGGTTTGGCACCATGCTTATCTGGAGGGCGTTGGGCATGAAATCGATAACGGTTACAGCTACCTGATGTCGAATTCACAGAAAGAGGTGTCCGGCAAGGCCAATCATAACGAAGGTATTTTTATTTACCGTTCGGTTAAAGGCTACGGGGCTGCCGTTGTCAACCTGAAACTGAAATGGAACATCAAGTCGAATCCGGACAAGGAACTGGAACGTGAAATGTTTACGGCCGGCAATGTATTTCTTTCGGCCATGGGTATCGAGATGGTTTATGTTCCTCGTGGAGGCTTCCGTGCCGGCGATACGAAATCTTCCCGTACTTTTCAGAACGGTGATGTGACTTTCCCTTCAGACCAGAACCTTTTGGTTCCCTCGAATATCGACGAGTGTTCTTCCGCTCTTCCGAGTACGGATAATCCACCTGCTTTTGCCGTTAACCTGATGAACGATGTTTCCCGTGATGCGAGCAACGCGTGGGTGGGGCGTGCCGGAGCCGCGGCCGAAGGCGTAGACTTTGTCGACTACTGGCAGGTGAAGCTGAAGAAGCCTGCGACGATCCGCAGCTTTGCTATAGAGAGCATCGAGGGCGGTACGCCCGAGCAATGGCAGTTGCAGGTGTTTGTCTCCAGCCAGTGGAAAGCGGTTTACCCGAAGTACGGAGATCCGACGGCTTTTGCCGACGGGAGTGAGTGGGCGGTGAATTCGCGTCAGACTTATCCCTGTACGCGGACTTTGCGTATCGATCCGGGTTTTTCGGAGAGCAGCAGCAACTACCGCATCCGTATCTATAAGACGACGAATGCGCCTGTGATTAAAAATATAGCGATGTCTACCTCGGATATTCTGTCGGATGTTGATAATTCGGTTTTGGTGTACGACAGCATAACGACACTTGACACCCGTTTCGGTCTTTATTCCCGGGACGGGGATACGTGGTCGGGTCAGACTTCCGTTGATTATCCGAACGGCTACAAGGCCTTTTTTGTGATGAAATACGAGATCAGCCAGGAACAGTATGTGGCGTTTTTGAATAAACTGACGGCAGCGCAGCAGCGTACCCGTACGATCGGAGCCTCTCTGGGTTCTCTTGAGGAAGGGATGTATGTATTCGGGGGAGTGGGGACGCGTGCCGTCGGTCGTAACGGTATCAAGCTTGCTTCTATCGGAGCGGACGATGCCCCCTATGTTTTTGCCAATGACCTTGAGCCGGGGAATGATTATTCTCAGGACGGCGACGGTCAGACGATAGCGTGTAATTTTCTGAATGCGGGGGATATGATGGCTTATGCGGACTGGTGCGGCCTTCGTCCGTTGACGGA